>VXPS01000346.1 GCA_009839425.1 Chloroflexota bacterium | reverse complement strand
GAGTGGAGGCTGAGAGGTGCCGTGCGGTTCTTGCATTAGGAATTCTTGGCTGGGTGTGGAAGAACGTGGGATGGGCGTGCTGTTAGATATGGGCGTGAGACCAGACACTATGGCGGGACGGGTCCCTGAACCGGATAGATCGGCGTCTCATTGCCGTAATGCAACCGTAACGCCCAATCCCAAATACTGAAATACGGAACCGGCTTTAACCTCGTACCCGCCAATGGCCCGGAAACTGCTATCCCGCTCAGCGCATCCCAGCGAGTACCCGTCTCGCGGTCCGTAAGCTCAGTTCCGACGACATCAAATGTGAGCGACCGGCCGTCGACCCGTGCTTCGTACGTGCGGACGATCCGGCCCTCCGGCTCTGCAAATGCCACCACCGGCATTTCGCCTACCAGCGCCTGCTGCACACCCAGGCGCGCCGTCTCGTCGAAGTAGAACCCTGCCGCCTCGCCGTCGATGTCCACCCCGATCACCCAGATGTCCTTGGGCGATCGCTGGTTGTGGAAGGCGCTGTTAGGGGCGCCAAACCGCAGCCGTTGCTTCATGACCAGCGTTGTGGGGTGTTGCTCCAGCCACGAGCCCCACGGCGTCAGCGACGCGACGATCGGTCTGAGCCGCGCCCCGTCAAGCGCCCCGTCCAGCGCCTCCCCGAACACCTGGCTCCAGATGCTGCCGGTCTCGTGGTCCCACCAGGTCTGCGCGCCCTTGTAGAGCGCCCCCTGCACGCCCAGGGTCAGCGTCTGCCCCTCCCACACTCGCTCGTACACCAGGCCCGTGTAGCACAGCGGACACCAGGTAATGGCCACCGGCACCCCGCCCACCACGTCGTTCACGATCTCGTAGCTCACCAGCGGCTCGATCGGATACGCCCGCGCGTCGCCGTTGATCTCTACCGCCAGCACCATCTCGTCCGGTGCCAGGTCAGCGTTGTCCGGCGTCGTCAGGCTCGGGTCGTAGATCGGCGGTATCCCGTCCCGCAGCGTGCGCACGTCCCAGCGCAGCTCATACGCCGTTGACTGCTGCGGCAGAAACAGCAGCGCCCCAACCACCGCCGCTAAAGCCAACGCACCGAGCACGCGTTGTCCGGTCATGCCACGATCGTAATGGGGCGCTGCGGCCACACGCATCGACGACGCGTCCCTGGCAGCGGCTTGAAGGAGAAATCGATCGGGAATGAGACGGCGAGGAGTGGACGGGTGCCACTGACGCGACGTCGCCTCCTGGCGCTGGCGGCGGGCTCTCCATTGCTCGCGGCCTGCGGCGAAACCACCGCTCCGCAACGTCTGTCAGACCGCTGGCCTGAACCCCCGCCGGACCGCGACGCCGACCTGGCCACGGCCGGCTGGCAGGGCTACTGGTACGCCCGCTACCTCGGCGGCCTCATCGCAACCCAGCCCGGCCTCGGCCTGCCCGCCAACACGCTCGACGCCCGTAACCGTTCGGCCTTCACTGCCTCCGGACCACAAGCAGTCCCAGTCGCCCTGCCGTTCGCCACCGCCACCGTGGACGCCCCGGCAACGCCACGCCATCTGCCACAGGTGCGTCATACCGATGCCGTAATCCGCGTACGCACCGCCGCCCTCTACATGCGCCTGCTCCAGGCCCTGGCCCGCGCGCACCGGCTGCGCGCGCCACAGGCGCCGCCCGGCGAGGCCCGAAGCCACGAGCTATGGCTCGCATCCGCCTACACCGCCGTCGCCGTCGAAGCCTCCGACCGAGTCCACGCCGACCTCTTCCGCCCCAGGCTCGGCGTCCTCTTCGACTCCGACGACACCTACGATCCCCTAGGCAACATCGACCTCATCTGGGCCACCGCCGACGCGGCACGACTGGCGCTGCCGACCGATCCAACGGCCGCCGCCAGGCTGGGCGCCACGGCGGACGGGCTATACGCCGTCTACCGAGTCAGCCTCCCCCGCTCGATCCCTGAGGCCCACCGCATGGTCCGCGCTCAGGCCAGGCTCCAGCCGGTCACCCGCCGCGACGACTTCCGTGCCTTCATCCCCGTCCAGCAACGTCGCATCGCCTACCGGCTCCGAGACCAGCAACCCGCCGACATCCTCGAAACCGCCAACTCTCTCTCCGCCCTGATTCGGCTCACTTTGCTCATGCCGACCGATAGTGGTGTCCGGGAACGTGCCGGCGACCTGTTCCTGGAGCTGGCGACTTCGTTCGACCGCGACAACGGCTGGCTCCGCGACCGGACCACCTACACCGCCGCCGATGTCGCATCGCTCCTACGCGCGCTCCGCCTGGCCGCCTTCCACGGCCGTCCGCCCATCGAACGCCGCTACGCCCGCGACCTGCTCGCAACCGTCTGGGACTCCCTGGTCAACCGCCTCGGCCTCATGCGCGGCGCGCCGCCGGGCCGCGCCGATGGCGTGGCCCAGCCTTGGGAGCAGCACCTGGATGACGCGGCCTACCGGCACCCCGCCGTACCCATGAACGCCGTCCCGCTCTTCGCCCGCTCCGTGACCCGCCATGCCTCGGGCGAGGCAATCGTCGACCCCACGCTCGAAGCGGCGTCCGCCCTCGAACTGGCCCTCGAATCTCTCTGGCTCCATCCCACCTTCGGAGCCCTCAGCGCTGAGTCCGCCGCCTGACGCTGGCCCGAATGTTTCACGTGAAACATTCGCCCCGGCCATCGCCGCAGCGCCAGCGCTCCAATGCCAGCGGTCGCGACTCCCGCGCTCACGATCATCGCCAGCCGCAGCCCTTCGCCCACGATGATCGGGTCGGCCCGGATGGACTCGATCCAGAACCGCCCCACCGAATACGCCGCCAGCACCCCCAGCGCCAGATC
>VXPS01000241.1 GCA_009839425.1 Chloroflexota bacterium | reverse complement strand
GACCGGCACAGCGCTGCGCTAGGCCTCCAGTTCCCCGACCTTGGCGGCACCCTGCTCGCGCCTGAACTCGATACCTGCCTGTATCTCGCCGACCGGCACCGCGGACAGAAACAGTTCTTCGGCGTCCACCTGCTCAACCCAGCGGACCACCGTGGGATGCGGATGAAGCCGACGCAATTCCGATACGGCAGTTCGTATCAAGCAGGTACACGACGCTACTCGAACCGCGGTGCCAGACGGGTACGGTGCTTCCTCCGTGGCGGGGTCAGCGTATCCGTGCGGGCCTCCGGCGCGAGCAGCAACTCCTTCAGCTCCGGCCTGGCCCGCTCTTCCATTCGCCGCCACTCGTCGATGGCCACCAGGACGGCTGTATCCACCCCCCGTCTGGTGACGATCTGGGGGCCTTCGGCCAGGCTCGTCTCAATCAACTCGCTGAAACGTGCCTTCGCATCCTGTACCTGCCATCTCTTGCTCATGTAGCGCTCACCTCCATCCACACAATAACCGGACTACAAACTGGGCCGGATGGCTCGTAGGACTGGGAGCAACGGATCCGGCGGGGATGCGGCCTGCATTCGTCGCGGTTCGGGGCTGCACCGACCCAGTGTGCATGGAATGGGCAGCCTATGGAGTGTTAACTCGTATTGTCTTATAATATATACAACTAATGTTTTAAATGAACTCTATATAAGACATACCATGAAGTCACGGGCGACCAGTACACTGCCGAGAGCAGCCAGGCGGGCCCTCGTCAAACTCGGAGAGGACATTACGGTAGCCCGGAAGAAACGCCGGATCTCCACGGTCTCGATGGCCGAACGGGCATTCATCAGCCGCGGCACTCTCTATAAGGTCGAGCGGGGCAATCCGTCGGTCTCCATCGGCATCTACGCAACCGTGCTGGCGATCCTGGGTCTCGTCGACGGACTGGCCGACGTGGCCGACCGACGGAGCGATCACCTGGGACTGGATATCGACGAGGATCGGCTCCCCAGGAAGGTCCAGCCCCCGCGCCGGATACGGAAACGCCCGTGACTGACACCATCGAGGTCCACGTTCACCACGATGGAGAAACGCGGCGGGTCGGGAGCTGTCGCTACGTCTCCCGCGGCCGCCGGAGGAGTTCGATCTTCGAGTACGCCGACGAATGGCTCGAGCGCAACGACGCCTTTGCCATCGACCCGGGGAATTTGCCGCTCGAACAGGTCCGCATCTATACGAGATCGGAGAAGTCGGCTCTGCCCGGGGCGCTACGCGACACAGCGCCAGACCGATGGGGCCGGCAGCTGATAAGACGCGCATTCCGAAAGGCGGGCGACCAGCGCGTCCTCTCGGAGATCGACTATCTGCTGGCGATTTCGGATCCGACGCGCATCGGGGCACTCAGGTGCAGGCGCGAGGGCGCGGAGGCCTTCGGCCAGGACATCGGCCGCTACCGCGTTCCGCCCCTGATCCGACTGCCCGCGCTGGTCAGCGCCGCCGATGCCGTACACGCGAACACGGACACGGCCGAGGACCTGAAGCTCCTCCTGAACGAAGGATCTCCCCTCGGAGGCGCCCGCCCGAAGTCGGCCGTGGTGGACAACGCGGGACGGCTGCTGATCGCCAAGTTCCCGAAGGGCGATGACAGCCGCAGCGTGCCCCATGGCGAGGTGCTGGCCATGACGCTGGCCGGCAACGCCGGCGTCAACGTCGCGGAGGCGCGGCTCCAGGACGTCGCCGGTCGACCGGTGTCGCTGATCGCCCGGTTCGACCGCGCCGGTGAGAGGCGCATTCCCTTCCTCTCCGCCATGAGTCTTTTGGGGCTCGATGACGGCGACGACGCCACATACACGGACATCGCCGAGGTGATAAGGATGTATTCGAGCAGGCCGACGGAGGACCTGCACGAACTCTGGCGGCGCATCGTGCTGAACGTGATGATCGGCAATCTCGATGATCACCTGCGCAACCACGCCTTCCTCTACGACAGGAACAACCAGTGGCGCTTGTCACCGGCCTACGATCTGAACCCGGTGCCCCTGGAAGAAAAGGCGCGCGAATTGACGACCTGGATATCGGAGGAGGGCCCGGAAGCCGATCTCGACCTCGCCCGTGGGGCCGCACCGTATTTTGCCGTGAGGCCGAACCAGGCGGAGACCATCGTCGACGAAGTGGCGACAGCCCTGAACGGCTGGCGGAGCATCGCACGCCGGCTCGGCATGAGTGCCGAGGACATCGCCATCTACGCCACCGCGATCCAGGCTGAACCGTAGGCTGGATCGGGTGCATCGCGCCCGGAATCAATACAGCCGATGCCGAGTTCAGTCGAAAGAGATGATCGCAATCGACGGATCGTGCTTGGGGTATTCGATCGCGCCCAACCTGACTCTGATGTGGTTCTTGGGCCCAAGGGCCCCTCCCTGCCTGTCCATGCTCTCTGCCTTCTCCGCGGGTGATGCTCACACCCATAGATGGTACGGCGGAGGTAGATGCCGGGGCAGAGATTGTTACAACCGAATGGTGCCAGCACCATCGGCCGTTGTGGCATTGTCATTCATGCCGATATCATAGAGATATTTCTGCCGTTGTATTGATGTCGAATCTGCCGTTTGACCTCCCGTGAGCACCCGTCGGCAGCCACGGTGCTCTCACGAGGGCCGTCAAGCTAGGTCCACGCGGTGCATGCCATGGCCTACCATCCCAGAGTCGTCGACTGCGAGTTGGTGAAAAGCCTGCAGCTGTATATTATTAAAATCTGAAGCTGCCGACGATCATAGGCGTGGTGATATAGGTGGTCGGCGTATCATTAAAAAAATGTGGGGGGGGGGGGGGGG
>VXPS01000206.1 GCA_009839425.1 Chloroflexota bacterium | reverse complement strand
CCCCCACGCAGACCGAGCCGCCCCCCTACGTCGTCTCCAACCTGGGCCAACCCCCTTCGTCAGGTACTAATACCGTCGGTCCAGCCAGGGGAGCCTTGGTGGCGATGGCAACTTCGTTCACAACCGGAACGCTTGGCAGCGGCGCCGTCGAGCTCGCCTCATTGACACTCGCGATGGGACGCTCACCTGGAATTCATCCTGACAGCCCTGATCCACGTCCACGGCTGTCCATCCACAGCGACAACGGCGGCTCACCCGGCGCGGAACTCTTCCCCCTGGACAATCCCGATGACATACGCAGCCTCCTCCCATCATTCGAAGATCACGAGTTCAACTTCACCCCGCCTCCAGGAAGCAGCCTTCTGCCCGGGACGACCTACTGGGTCGTGGTAACGGCGACTGAAGCGAACATAACCGTCAGCGGTACAAATGAGTCCGACGAGGATTCTCGATCAAGCACGGGCTGGAGCATTGGCGATGCACTGCATTTTAGGAATCTCGACCAACCCGCCCTCTGGCAGCAGTTTGAATTTGGGCAACCGCTGCGACTGCGCGTGCGGGCCCGCGTCGCCGGCGCAGACCTCCCCGCCACCCCCCTCACCTGGGGCTACGTCGAGGAGGGCGTCGACTCGGAGGGCACCCTCCATCCCGTCCTCGACGCCCCCAACCCGCGCGGCCCCCACGGCGACTGGTGGGAGCTGAGGACGTCTCCCGGCCGCAAGTACCGCGTCGAGGTCATGTTCACGGACCCCCCGGCGGGCACGGACCTCTGGGACGTCGGCGGCGGCCTCACCCTCTACGAGGGCTGCTGCAGAGAGTGGCACTGGGACCACATGAGCGACGACGGCCGCGCCTTCATCGAGTTCTCGCGAGGCCCCACGGGCCAGCCGCCCTACCTCAGCGTGAGGCCCGAAAGCTACGGCGAGCCCACTCCCGAAGAGCTCGACGCCAACCGCCACGCCCGCTTCAAACCCAACGTCTACTACGGCCCCTACACCATCACCCTGGAGGACATCACCCACGTCCAGCGCATGGTCAGCAACAGTCATTCGTACGCGGGGTTAACCCCTGTGACAGAAGAACCCAACCAAACAGCGACTATCGGCTACTCTGCTGCTGGAGACCACTATTCCGATTCTCCCGAGTCTAGTTTTAGGTCGGCCATATCGTTCACCACTGGCCCCAGCCCTTCAGGCTATGGTCTCGAATACGTGGGGGTTGGACTGTTTGACTCTGTGGGAGTCAGTTCGGTCAACGCGGCCCTGCACTCGGACGACAGCGGAAAACCCGGCGATAAGATATTCGACTTCGAGCGGATCAGCCGGATCACCGGGGCCTACACGGCGTTGCGCTCGGACCGGTTCTGGGTACCCGCTTCCGCAAACGCGCTGGCGGCCAATACCACCTACTGGGTGGTGTTTGCGGATATCGGGTCGGGAACTCGTTACTTGATGCATTTCGTCTTCAGCAAACATGAAGATCCAGGGTCGGCGGCCGGATGGTCCATCGGTAATGAAGATTGGTCGATAGACGATATAGCAGACACTCCAGTGTGGAGCAAAGGTTCAGCACCGCTCTTAATCGACGTCTACGCATCCGTCATACGTACAGGCAACTCCACCGAGGCCGTCGACCGCACCGCTCCCCAGCTCCGGTCCGCCGAAGTCGACGGCGGCACCCTCACCCTGACCTACGACGAGCCGCTGGCCACCACCGCCGTCTCCGCCTCCGCCTTCACCGTCAACGTCAACCGCAAGGCCCGCCCCCTCGTGAGCGCGGGCGTGGGCGAGTCCAGCGTTCTCCTCTTCCTCTCCACTCCCGTGAAGGCCGGCGACAAGGTCACCGTGGACTACACCGCCCCCTCGGACGAGGGCAAGGTCCGTGACCCCGCCGGCAACGCCGCCGCGTCCTTCAGCGGGCAGGCGGTCACCCACGGCGCGGGCAGGAGCGGCCGGAGCGACGACCCCCCGCCCGACACCACGCCCCCCGCGTTCGCCTCGGCCGAGGTCGTCGACGACCGGCTCAGCATGGAGTTCGACGAGCCCCTCGACGAGGACTCCGTCCCAGACCCCTCCGCCTTCTTCGTGACCGCGGCGGGCGAGCTGGCCGGACCCGTCACGACGGTGACGGTCTCGGACGCCACCGTGACCCTCGTGCTGGCGACGCCCGTCGCCTGGCTGGAGGGCGTCACCATCAGCTACCAGGTCCCGGACGACGAGCAGGCGGCCCGCCTGCGCGACCCGGCCCGCAACGCCGTCGCCACCTTCTGGGGCAAGAGGGCGACCAATCTCACCCCGCGGCCGCTGACCGCGGAGGCGCGCGAGGTGCCCGCAAGCCACGACGGCACCTCGACGGTCGGCTTCGAGCTGCGCTTCACGGAGCGGGTCGAGATCGGCGACACGACGCTGCGCGACCACGCCCTCACGGTCACCGGCGGCGAGTTGGCCACCGCGCAAAACCTGACGCGGGGAACGAAGATGCGCTGGCGGATCGAGATCACGCCCGCCGGGAACGACTCGGTCGGCGTGTCCCTGCCGCCGACCACGGACTGCGCCGCCGAGGGCGCAATCTGCACGGAGGACGGCCGCAAGCTCTCCGGCGGGCTGACCCTGACCATCCCCGGCCCGGGTGTCCCGGAACCGCCGCCCGCCGACCCCAACACTCCCGCCACGGGAGCGCCGGTCATCACCGGCACGGCCCGGGTCGGCGAGACCCTGACCGCCGACACCTCCGGCATATCCGACTCCGACGGCATCGACGACGCCACATTCTCCTACCAGTGGATCGCCACGGACGACGACGGCGACACCGCCATCGCCA
>VXPS01000308.1 GCA_009839425.1 Chloroflexota bacterium | reverse complement strand
CGACCACGGACACGCGCATCTTGTTGTTCATGCTCTCGTCGAGCGTGGAGCCGAAGACGATATTGGCGTTTTCGTCCACTTCCCGGCGAATGCGGTGGGCGGCCTCGTCCACTTCCATCAGGCCCATGTCGAACCCGCCGGTAATGTTGATGAGCACCGCCTGAGCGCCCTGCATGGACGTGTCGTCCAGGAGGGGATTGTCGATGGCGGCCTCGGCGGCGGCGGTGGCCCGGGTTTCGCCTTCGGCTTCGCCGGTACCCATCATCGCCTTGCCCATCTCGCGCATCACCGAGCGGATGTCGGCGAAGTCGAGGTTCACGAGACCTGGTTTTATCATGAGGTCGGTCACGCCGCGCACGCCCGATTGCAGCACCTCGTCGGCCATCTGGAAGGCCTCCGCCAGCGTCGTCCGCGGGTCGGCAACCTGGAACAGGTTCTGGTTCGGGATGACGATCAGCGTGTCGACGAACTTGGCCAGCTCGTCGATGCCGTTCTCGGCCGCCCGCATGCGGCGCGTGCCCTCGAAGTTGAACGGCTTGGTGACGACGCCCACGGTCAGCACGCCGCGCTCGCGGGCGGCTCGCGCTATGACCGGGGCTGCGCCCGTGCCGGTGCCGCCCCCCATGCCGGCGGTGATGAAGAGCATGTGGCAGCCTTCGACCTCCGCCATGACCTCATCGAGCGCTTCCTCGGCGGCCGCCCGGCCGATGTCCGGTTCGGCGCCTGCGCCGAGGCCGTTGGTGAGATTGGCGCCCAGCCGGATGCGGTTGGGGGCGTCGGACAGTCCGAGCGCCTGAGCGTCGGTGTTTGCGACGAGGAACTCTACCCCCTGGAGGTCGGAGCGGATCATGTTGTTGACCGCGTTGCCTCCTGCGCCGCCGACCCCGATGACCGTGATACGCGGTCTCATCTCGGAATAGTCGGGCGGGGAATGGAAGTTGATTGTGCTCATCGGGATCTCCTGTCTGGGCATCCTGCTGGCTGCGGTTTCGAGGTCATATGTGCTGGCGCATCCACGCGCCGAAACGTCCGAACAGATGGGTGGGCGCCGGCCTCAGGTTGGGCATGGAAAGGGCCGTGCCGGGGTTCCCGCCGCTGGCGTGGACGAGCAGGCCGGCGCAGGCGGCGTAGGCGGGACCGGCCCGCGAGTCCGCAATCCGGAATTCCGGCCCGATGGTTCCCGCGCGGACCTGGCGTTCCAGAATGAGTTCGCCCAGTCGGCCGGCGCCGACCAGCTGGCTGGCTCCGCCCGTCAGGACGACCCGCCGTCCCGCCTCCATGCGGGCATAGGTTTCGTCCAGCCGGGCCCGGACGCGCTCGAAGGTCTGTTCCGTCCGCGGGGTGACGATCTGCTTCAAATAGGGCGGAATCGCGTGGTTGCCGTTCTTGCGGAAACTGTCTTCCACGGGGACCTGGATAGGGTCCGCGTCGTGAAGCGAACCGCTCAGGCAGCTCGCTTCCTTGACCTTGATTTCCTCCGCTTCGCGGAAGCTGAGCGAGAACGCGTATGCGACATCTTCCGTGAGCCGCGCGCCGCCCTTCTTGAGCACATCCACGAAGGTCACGCCGCGGCTGTTGAAGACGGCGATGCCGGTGGTTCCGCCGCCCATGTCGGCCACGGCGATTCCCAGCTCGCGGTCCTCCTCGGTCAGCACCGCCAGGCCGGCCGCGTAGGGCGCCGGGAGTATTCCGGCCACCTCGACATGCGCCGCCTTGACGCAGGCTTCCAGATTGGCGATCGGCCCTGCCTCGGCAGTGACCGCATGGAGGTCGATGCCGATGCGGCTTCCGTACATGCCGAGCGGGTTTTCGATGCCGTCGATGCCGTCCACCGTGTAGTGCAGCGGCCGAACCAGGAGCAGGCGGCGGCCGGTCGTCTCGATGCGCGCATAGGCTGCGCTCTGGACCTCGCGAATATCGGCGGGGGCGATCCTCGGCCCCGCGACGGGAAGCTCGAGGCGAATACGCTGGCTCGCAGGGCGTCCGCCGCTGGTCGCAACGTAAATCTGCTGGACCTCTATGCCGGCCATCCGTTCCGCATGCGAGATGGCCGTTGCGATGGCCTGGCCGGCTGCGTGGATGTCCACGACAGCGCCTTCGAGAATGCCGCGCGAGGCGCGGTCGCCGATGCCGACAACGTCGAAATGCCCGTCTTCGGCAATGCGGGCGATGAAGCAGCACACCTTCGTGCTGCCTACGTCCAGCGCTGCGACCAAATTCTCCCGCGCCATATCTTCAGCTCCGTCCCGCTGTGTCGTTTCCGGCCATGCGAAGAACCATTCGACCGTCGAACCGCATGTCTATGTGAGCGATGTCGCCATCCAGCAGCTGGCGTTCTCGGTCGATCTGCGCGAGGCGTGCCCACGCAGCCTCGGCGCCTTCCTCCGGCAGCTTAATCTCGATTCGCCAGTCGAGATGGACATTCCAGCGCCGCCCCGATACGAGAGTCAGCCCCGTGATGCGCCGGGCGATGTCGCGCTCCTTGCCCAGCATCTCGAGAATGGCGGGAGCGGCCGTTGCGGCCTCCTCGCCCCGGACGACCGGCAGATGGCGGTGGTCGTGCGGGTCGGCGCCCGCGATCGGCCGGCCGGTCGTGTCCAGGACAATGAAGGTCCTGCCCTTGTCCCAGACCGCAAGCGTTTCGCGTTCGATCAGCCGCACGACCAGCATGTCGGGCAGCGCCCGCTCGACTTCGGCTTCCCGCACCCAAGGCAATGCTTCGACCCGCGCCCGGACGGCGCGGATGTCCACGGCAAGAATCGGCGATCCCCGCACCGCCCCCACCGCGTTCCGGACTTCCTCCCGCGTGGTCTGCACACGGCCGCATATACACGGCTGCCGCTGCCGCCGATCTTCCG
>VXPS01000127.1 GCA_009839425.1 Chloroflexota bacterium | reverse complement strand
CAACGGCCAGTGCGGCGCGTGGAGCGTGGAGTCGAACGAGGTGGTGATCGACTGATCGGCGCGTTGCGTCGGCGACCCCGTTTGGGAGAGGCTCCTGCGAGGTCCGCGCGCCAATATGGCCTACCGTTCTCGGTTGCGGTCGTGGTTGAGATGAATGTTTGCGTTCGATCCGACGACGGGTGAGCGACCATGGTGACCTCTAGCTGCAGGCCAACTTGCTGGGGAGGACAGGATGGACGTGAGAGCTGCCGTGGCGCGGGCCGCGGGCGAACCGCTGGAAGTTGACACCGTGCAGTTGGACGGGCCGCGCGAAGGCGAGGTCATGGTGGAGATCAAGGCCACCGGCGTCTGCCATACGGACGAGTACACCCTCTCGGGCGCAGACCCGGAGGGCCTGTTCCCGGCGATCCTGGGCCACGAGGGAGCAGGCGTCGTCACGGAGGCCATTGTCGACATGACCGATGGTGGCGTGGACTACTCCTTCGAGTGCAATCGCACGGTTTTCGCAGTTTTTCTCAGTACCGATACCTACCATATGGGAGTATCGCGGCCGTCTGCGTTTGGGTAGGGTGCGGCAGCTCCCCGAACCCAGGCGGCGCCGGTGGCGGGGCACCTCGAAGCGACTCAGGAGCGCGTTTGGCCCAATTGCACAAGGACTTCGACCGCGTCCTCGCGGCGCTGCACGGCGCCGCCCTCGACGATGCCCGCTGGCCCGCCGCCGCCGCCCTGATCGACGAGGCCGCGCGCGCATCGACCCGCTGCAGGTGTCGGCGCTGCTCGGCCTGACGCCGTCGGAGGCGAAGGTGTCGGCGCTGCTGGCCGAGGGCCGCTCGGTGCGCGAGATCGCCGCGGCCACGGGGCTCAAGGAGAGCTACGTGCGCTGGCTGCTGAAGCAGGTCTACAGGAAGCTGGGCCTGTCCGGGCAGGTCGCCCTGGTGCAGCGGATCCTGGCCGCGTACACGCTGCCCGGGAGCTGATCCCCGCAGGCCGCGCCGGCCGTTCCGAGGCCGTTCTCCGCCGTCTTCCACCCCTTCCGACTATCTCCAAAGTGGGATATGCGCCGCCCTGCGGATTCCGTTAAACGACCTTCCTACTCAGCGGACCGAGTCTTTGAGACGTGTCTCGGGGGACCGACGGGATGTTCGATGGGGAGGCGAATTTGGTTGCTAAACACCGACGTCAGGGCGGAGACGTACGATGTAACACGGTAGCCGATCCAAGCGTGCGCGCGCGAAGGACGCTCCTTCAACCCCTGTTCCGCTTGTTGTGCCTCTGGGCACGGCCTCCTTGCGACTGCGGATGGGTGTGTTGGCAGGACGACTGACGAGGAGTTGCGTCGCGCGGGCGGGTGACCAAAACTCGTCCGAGCCGCGCCGAGCGGACCGAGCCGACCTTGACCGCGCGCGCGTCGGCGGGGTGGTCCCCCGACGATCCTCCGCAGGGCGCGGCTGACGCCATGGGCCCCATGGGTCGCCCGCGGCAGCGTCATGCCGGCAGGTCCGAGAGCCAAACCCCGGCGCTGAGCCCGCGGTCCCGCTGCGCGGCGGGGCTGGCCTCTTTCCGATTGCCCCGTTCGCGCCGCCGCTGCGGTCGCCGGGCGGCGGCGATCGCGGCGGCCCTCGCCCTCGCCGCGCCGGCGTATGCTGAGGTGCTGGTGTCCAACATCGGTCAGTCAGCAACACACAACCGGGCGTTCAGTGGCTTGGATTCGGCGCAGGTGTTCAGGACCGGGGCCGGCACAGGGGGCTACACCCTAGAATCCGTCGAGGTGAAGTTCCATTCCGCGTCGGCCTCGGATCTGCGCGTAAGGCTCCACCAGGGCACGCCGACCGGAACGGTCGTCGCGACGCTGACCCATCCGTCGTCGCTGGCGGCGGGCAATCTCACGTTCACGGCGCCTGCGGGGACCACGCTCGAGGCGAGTACGACGTACGTTCTGGTGTTGGACACGACGACGACGGGGGCGGTGAGCACCACGAATTTGACGGGCGAGGACCCGGGCGGGGCTCCGGGCTGGTCGATAATGAAGGGGCAAAGCTCCGGCGGTGGCCGTTGGCGTGATGGTCGCCGTTTACTCATCCGCGTCAACGGCTCGGCCGCGCCGCCGGCCGTCACCATCGCCGCCGGCACGTCGCCGGTGACGGAGGGCACGGCGGCGACCTTCACGGTGACGGCGGACCCGGCGCCGAGCGCCGACCTGACGGTGAACCTGAGCGTGTCGGAGGCGCAGGGCAGCGACTACGTGGCGGCCGGGGACGAGGGGTCGAAGACGGTGACGATCACCTCCGGCTCCACCACCGCCACCTATTCTGTGACGACGCAGGGCGACAGCGCCGACGAGCCGAACGGCTCGGTGAGGGTGGCCGTGGCGTCGGGCGCGGGCTACACCGTGGGCTCGGAGTCCTCCGCCCTCGTGTTGGTGAACGACGACGACGCCCCGCCGCCGACCGTCACCAACGTCGCCATATCGTCGACGCCCTCGCACGACGCGGACGACAGCGGCACGCCGGAGACCTACGGGCTGGACGCGAAGATCCGGGTGCGGCTGACCTTCAGCGAGGCGGTGACGGTGACCGGCACGCCGCGGCTGACGATCAAGATGGACCCGGCCTACGGCGAGTTCCCGGCGGACTTCGAGAGCGGCAGCGGCGCCGCGAACCTGGTCTTCGCCTACATGGTGGTGGCGCAGAACATCTCGACCGGGGGCGTCGCGGTGCTCGCGAACACGCTGGAGCTGAACGGCGGGACGATCCGCGCGGGCACCGCGGACGCGGTGCTGGGGCATGCCGGGCTGGCCCACGACGCCGCCCACAAGGTGGACTACCGCCTGGAGTCGGTAGCGCCTCCTCCTCCGCCAC
>VXPS01000331.1 GCA_009839425.1 Chloroflexota bacterium | reverse complement strand
CACCTGCCGCGAGTGTGGGGAAGCGTTTACCCGCGCGCTCAATGAACTGCTCCGGGACGAGCGGAGCCACATCGCCGTCGGCGGCGGAACGTTCGTTTTCTGGACGCGGAAGGAGACGGCTTTCGACCCCGCCGGCTTCATGCGGGAACCAGACGCCGCGCAGGTCAGGGCCCTTCTCGAGTCAGTCAAGCGAGGCCGCCGAGCCGATCTGGCTGAGGAGACCTCCTTCTACGCGGCTTCCCTCTCGGCTAGCGGAGGACGCGCTGTCGTCCGCGACTGGATCGACACGACCGTTGGAACCGTCTCGGAGAACCTCGCGCGCCGGGTCGAGCTCCACAAGCTCATCGACCAGCGGAGCGAGGATCCCGGTGGCCTGACCGAACCTCGACCCCTGGGCCTCTTCCAGCTTGCCGCGGCGACTGTCCGGGACGCTCGCCGCGATCTTCCGGTCACCACACCCCGGATGCTCTTCCGGGCCGCCCTCGCGGGCACGCCCTTGCCGCCGGACATCGCCTTCCAGGCCGTCCGCCGCTGCCGCGCGGAGCAGAGAGTCACCCGGCCTCGCGCGGCCCTCATCAAGCTCGCCCTGCTCAGCCAGGAACCGGACCCACCCAAGGAGGACTACATGGTTGCCCTAGAACCCGACCACCACTCGCCCGCCTACCACTGCGGCCGTCTCCTCGCCGTGATCGAGGATGTCCAGCGCGCCGCCCTGCCGAGCGTCAACTCCACGATCGTTGATCGCTACTACGGGGCTGCGTCCTCGACTCCTGCGGTCGTGTTCGGGGCGCTCCTCCGTGGCGCCCAGCCGCACCTCGCCAAGCTGGAGCGCGACCGCCGCGGGGCCTACATCAACTTGCAGCGCCGCATCGAGGAGGTCTGCGCCCGCATCGGAGAGTGGCCGGCGACACTGGCCCTCAAGGACCAGGCCCTGTTCTCGCTGGGCTACTACCACCAGCGCGCAAACGACCGCGCCGAAGCCGCCAGCAGGCGGGACGCCCGCCAGGAAACCGCCGACACCGATGCGAACACCCCGGAGAAGGAGAGCCAGTCATGACCGCCACTTCCACACCATCCATCACCACCGACACCGGCCGCCGCCACGACTTCGTCCTTCTCTTCGATGTCCGTGACGGCAACCCCAACGGCGATCCCGACGCGGGCAACCTTCCGCGCGTCGACCCGGAGACGATGCAGGGCCTCGTTACCGATGTCGCCATCAAGCGCAAGGTTCGCGACTACGTCGACCTCGCTCGGGGGTCGGAAGGCCGATTCAAGATCTACATCCAGAGCGGCAGCGAGGCACTCAATACCATCCACCAGCGCGCCTACGACGACCTAGGGATCAAGTCCACAGGTACCAAGCAGGCGCGTGAAGATGTGGATCGAGCGCGAGAGTGGATGTGCAGGAACTTCTTCGACATCAGGACCTTCGGCGCTGTCATGTCCACTGGGGTGAACTGTGGTCAGGTGCGGGGGCCGGTCCAACTGACGTTTGCGCGATCCGTCGACCCCATAATCCCGCTGGATCTCTCCATTACTCGTGTGGCTGTGACACGACAAGAGGATGCTGCGGTGGTCGAGAGTGAAGAAGAAGGAGGCGCTACCACAGGCAAGCAGACGGAAATGGGCCGCAAGTCCGCCGTTCCCTACGGTCTCTATCGCGCCCACGGCTTCTTCAACCCCCACTTCGCCGAGAAGACCCAAGTCGACGGCGAGGACCTTGCCCTCTTCTGGAGGGCGCTGGAGATGATGTGGGACGTGGACCGCTCCGCCTCTCGCGGCGAGATGGCCTGCCGAGGCCTCTACGTGTTCACCCACGAGAGCAAGCTGGGCAACGCCGCCGCCCACCGGCTCTTCGACCTCATCCAGGTGCCTTCGAGCGAGGCAGCGGCCCCACGGTCCTTCGCCGACTACCACGTTGAGTGTCCCGCCGACGGCTCGCTTGAGGGTCTCCCCGGGGTGACGCTGACCTCCCTCGTGGGATGAGCAGCGACCGGGCAAGCGTGCACGAGGACGTCCTCGTGCCGCTCTCCGCGCTCGAGCACTACAGCTACTGTCCCCGGCAGTGTGCGCTTATTCATGTTGAGCAGACCTTCGACGAGAACGTGTTCACCGTGAGAGGCCGGCTCAGCCATGAGCGGACGGACCTTGGCGAGTCAACGGCGCCACGCGGTATCCGCCAATTGCGGGCACTGCCGCTGTGGTCCGACACCTACGGCCTGATCGGGCAGGCCGATGTGGTTGAGCTTCACCCCGACGGACCCATGCCCGTGGAATACAAGGTGGGGCGAGTCACCGGCGGTCATGCCGCCCTCCAGCTCTGCGCCCAGGCGCTCTGCCTGGAGGAGATGTTTGGCGCTCCCGTTCCCGTTGGCGCGCTCTACTCACACGCCACGAGGCGACGAACTCCCGTCTCCATCGACGCCGACCTGCGGCGCCGGACCATGACAGCCGTGGCAGCCGTGCGGGACCTGCTCCAGCACCAGCAGGTGCCGCCCCCGGTGAACGACAGCCGCTGCCCGGACTGCTCGCTGATCAATGCGTGCGTCCCTGCCGTCGTCGCCGAGACACCGCGTGTCCGTGGCTACCAGGGAGCGCTCTTCAGGCCAAGGAAGGATGCCATCGTGGAGGGCTGGTTCGATGTTTGAGTTGCTCAACACGCTCTACGTCCTCACGCCGGGGGCTTCCCTCCACCTCGATCACGACGCCGTCCGCGTCGTAGTCGACGGCGAAACGCAGTTGCGAGCACCGCTGGTCCGCCTCGACAGTCTCGCCCTGTTCGGGCCAGTGTCGGTCAGCCCCTGGCTCATTCACCGGTGCGCCGACGACGGCCGCGCCATCACCTTCATGAGTAGCGGAG
>VXPS01000326.1 GCA_009839425.1 Chloroflexota bacterium | reverse complement strand
GGCGTAGATGCTCGTGAGGGGCGATCCCAGCGCGGCACGCACCGGCGCCGGCGTGAGGCTCTCCGATGGAATCAGGATCAGCTTGTCCCGCTGACGGCGGTGCTCCTGCGCAATGAGTTCGGCCACCAGCGGATCGACGTCGTCCACGTCCTGGTCGAAGACGAGATCGGCGTAGGTCGAGTTAGCGGTCATGGATGTGCCCGAATCTCCAGCGCTTCCAGCTTACGGCCACGCCTGGGAGAGAATCGTGACGCGGCGCACTGAAGGCGTGGGCGATCTGAATTGGACCCGGCCTGCTAGCGCTGGACCCGGCGTCCCTCACGCAATGCCCGCGAGCGGGCCTGCTGCATGGTTTCGCGGACCCGTCCGCCGAAACGCTCCTCCAGCCACGGATCGCCGCGGACGTGATAGCCGGCGCGTTCCCAGAATCCCGGTTCCTCGTGGTCCATGAACTCCAGGCCGCGCACCCATTTGGCGCTCTTCCAGAAGTAGAGGCTGGGAAGCACCAGGCGCAGCGGTCCGCCGTGCTCGTGAGTCAGCGGCTCGCCGTCGTGGTCGAACGCGAACAGGACGTCGTCCTGGTCCAGTTCGGAGAGGGCAAGGTTGGCCGTGTAATTGGGATCCGCGTGCACCATCACGAACTGGGCTTCGGGCAACGGCTTCACTCGGGAGAGGATCTCGCGGACGTGAATGCCCCGCCAGAGGTTGTCGTAGCGGCTCCAGTGCGTGACGCAGTGGATATCGGAGGTGATCTCGACTTGTGGGAGCGACGTGAATTCGTCCCAGGTCCAGCGCACGTCTTCTTCCACCAGCCCGGTGACTCGGAAATCCCACCTCGTCATGTCGTAGGGACGCGGCTCCATGTAGTGCAGCACCGGCCACTTGTCGGTGAGGCGTTGCGCAGGCGGCAGGCGCGGCTCGCGCAACTCGGGCGGGCGCGGCGTGACGTCGGGAACGTCGACTGCCGGCTTGGAGTTACCACGAAGGAATCGATTGAACATTGGGTTTGAGCTTGAAGACCTTCTCACTCGACCGTACGCGTCTCCGGGGCAAGGCGCAACCGCGTGCCACATCAGCCAAGCGGAGATTCGGCCTCGAACGTCGGCGGATTGATCGCATTGACAATCATGCGCGCCACATCCGCGATGGCATCCGCCGTGCGATCGCGGTTGGGCGTCCGGTCCACCAACACGACCACGGTCACGGGTCCCATGGCGGTGTAGACGACGCCGGCGTCGTTCGTGGCGTCGGGAAAGTCGCCGGTCTTGTGCGCGACCCAGTGTTGTGGCAACCAGCGCGGGATGCGGTTGGTCCGCCGTTCGCTGAGCAGCAGCTCGCGCATGGCGCGGATTTCAGTCAGCGTGGGTTGCCATACGCCCGGTCGCAGACCGAGGATGCGCTCCAGCACGTCCGCTGTTTCACGGGCGGTGGTGAACGGCTCGTTAACGTTGATCGTGGTGACCTGCAAGCCTTCGCGGCGCAGGTCGAAGTCAATGTTCTGATAGCCGACCCGGTCGCCGAGCAGGATGGCCGACGCGTTGTCGCTGACGCTGATCGCGTGCTCCAGTGCCGTGCCCACGTCGATTTGCTGGCCCGGTTCCAGACTGATTGGCGGGTCGGCGCGTTCCACCACGGTCTCGTCCATCGTCAGGAGTTCGTCGAACGAAAGCAGGCCCGCCGAGCGCTGGCGAAAGGCCTCGCGCAGCAGCAGAACCTTCCAGACGCTGAGCGTGCGCATGTTGCGGTCAGGCTCGATGGCGACCAATGGACGGTTGGTGCCGGAGTTGGCAGCCCAGACAGCCCACGTGCCCGGCTCGCTCCGAATGCGGGTGCGCACTGCAGCGGTGAGGCGCTCGTGGATGGTGCGACCAGCGGCCTCCAGCAACGCGTCCATGCTGGAGACGGGCGTTGTTCGGTCTTTGGTTACCAGTCCCAACTCGACGAGCAGTTGGCCCACGGGGCGCTCCCGCACGGTCCGACTATCGACGTTGCGCTCGAGCACGCCGCGCTGAAAGCGCTGCACGATAGTCTGGCCGAACCGCTGTGGTTGCGACATCGGCAGCCCGAAGCGCCGCAAAGCCTGGGTCCGGCTCCACGCGAGGAAGCGGGCAGGTGCCGGATTGCCGAAGTAGACGTCCCGAATTGCGTCGTCGGTCATCCAGGCCAGGCGCGCGTCGGCGTTGGCGTCGGCGTCCAGCGGCATCGGCACCTGGCGCTGCTCGTGTAGCCAGCGTGTGTGACCGGCCGCGTCGAGCCATTCCAACACATTGGCAGGCGCCAGGTTCACGCCTTGAAACGGCGACTGAATCGCTCCGTGACTGAAGGCCTGCACCGCCAAGCCGTCGCGTGCGTACGGCAGGCTGACCGGATATCCCAGAACCTGAGGGCCGCCGGCCCTGCGGTATGTGTCCCACCAGGGTCGGCGTCCATTGAAAACGGCAAATCCCGTGTTGGGTTCAGGGGACGCCTGGCGGTAGTGATGGCCGTCTTCGATCGCAAAGTCGGCCGGTAGGTCCTGGTCCGTCAGTCCCGGACCCACAAATGGCGCAGTTGCCAGCGTTGCGGCCACCATTCGTCCGAACTGGCGGCGCCCCAGTGGCGGTGAACGGCCGCTCTCACGCCGGGATGGCGAGATGTTGCCGGCCACGCGCGTCAGCCAACGGCCACGGGCACATTGCCGAAGACCGCCAGCGATTGCCCCAACCCCGGGGCGGCGTCGGCCATGGAGGGGCCGTCCTCGCCTAGCGGATCGCCGCGCTCGTGGACGAACGACGTGACCCGGAATCGCAGCGACTCCAGATCGCGTTCAAACTCCAGCGCGGGAATCAGCAGAACCACGCGCGTGCCGTCAACGAACGCCGTGGCCCCTGTTGGTGCGGCCGCGCCGGGATCAACTGCCGTCCGCTTTTGGAGACGCCACGGCGGCGCGGCGTCGGGCCGGTAAATCAGTTCGAACCATGTGTCGGTGCGCTGAAAGAGATCAAAGTCGCCGACCTGCGGGACCCAGTCGTCGGTGGAGGTGGCCGTTGCCTGCAGCGCGAGAGCGATCTGAAAGCCGAGACTGCTGTCGGCCCGCGGCAGAGCGTCGGCCAGATCGATCACGAACGCCGCGTAAGTTCCGCCCGGCCTGGACGCGGGCACAGGTTCCACGGTGAACCAGACACTCCGCAGCAGGTCCAGGTCGGCGACTGTCAGGTCCGTGGTTCCGCTGGCAATGCGCCGGATATCGGCGAAGGCGAAGCCGTTGACCGGCGAGAGGTCGTCAATGGAGAAATAATCGGCACTGCGGTCAATGTGAAAAAGCGGCTGACCGTCGGCGGGGACGATGGCCAGTGTGCGATCGACGGCCGTAGAGCCCAACACGACCAATCCGTCGGCCACCTCAGACTCCAGCGTCTGGCCAGTCTGGAAGCGCCAGCGTCCCTCGTTCTCGCCCCGGATGATCACCAGGGGTATGGCCTCCTCGGTCCCTGCCCGGAGGTCCAGACGGCCGATTCGGTCTGGAACGAGACTGGCGTCTCCGGCGGCCCGTACCAGTCGTAGTTCGGAAGCGCCGTCGCCGCCCAAATTCACCAACCGGCAGCTCGTGCGCTGCATGAGCGCTCCGCTGGGGACGTCAACGCTCGATGGACAGATGGTGGCGATGAGCGGGGCGGCGGATTCGCTGGCGCCGCCGGTGCGCGGCAGCGCCAACTGGTAGTCCTCGATTTCGCCCGCCTGCCAGCGCCCGCCGCCATCCCAGGCATCACCCACAATGCGCTCACGCGTCAGCGCCACGCGCATCCAGGCGCCGTCGGGTAGGCGGCTGGTGGCGCCCACCGCGAACGGAAGCGTGCGCACTGATCGGGACGTTCCAGGGGTCAGGCTGACAACCAGGTTGCGGACCGCCCATTCGGGTGTGGCGTCCTCGCCGACGCTCCAACGGCCGTCCAGATTCATGTCGATCAGCACGTTGAGATAGCGCGGGCCTGGGGGTGCGGCCGCCGTGAGCGCCACGCTGACCTCGAGCGTGGCCTGGGCGGGGACTTGGTCGAGGGAGAGGGTGAGAGCGGTGACGCCGTCGTCGCCGTCGTCGGCATTGATCAGGTTGGGCACGCCGTCCGGATCGGCCAGGTCATCGGCGTCGGACTCGGAGGTGACGGCTTTGCCCAGGCGGTCGGGGCCCGGACTGAGGACGTGGGCGCCGGGGTTGGGGCTGCTGCGGGTGTCGAGCCGCGTGGGGAAGCGGCCAATGACGCGGGTGCCACGGTAGCCGGCGGGAGCGCCGTCGGGCGCGTCGCCGAAGTCGGCGGCCAGGGCGGGCTCGGCGGTGGGGCTGGCAACCGCCGCCGCGGCGGCCGTGGGAGCTTGGGTGAGCGCCGGAGCCGCGTCGGCCGTAGGGGTCGCAGCCGGCGCCGTCGGCGCAAGGGCCGGCGCGGATTCGGTTGCCGCTTCGCAACCCGGCAAGGCCAGCATGATGACAGCCAGCGCGACGGCCTGGCAGCGGGCGATCAGACGCATTAGGCGGAATCTGTCCGGCGTTCGGTTCAGGCTATCCGACCCAACAACGGCAAGGATTGCTCAGCCGGCCGATTCGTCGCTCTCCTGGCCGGTCCGGCGGCGAGCCTCCGAAGACTCGCAGGATGGTCGCGCTAGGAGCGGGCGACCGATGCTTCCTGACTGGCTCGCCGTCCATTGGCGCCCGCGCTGACGGGGTCCGGCGCGTAGGTGGCGTGGGAGTCGGGGGTTTCCCAGAGGGTGACGGCGATGACGGGGAAGCCGAGGGCTGCCGTCTGCTCGTAGACCAGGCGGGCGAGGTTCTCGGTGGTGGGGTTGTCGTCGATGAGGTAGGCGTGCTGGCCGAGGGCTTCGATGGCTTCGACCAGCGGGTCGTCGCGGCGCAGGATCATGCGGTGGTCCAGGTGTTCGTCGATCCAGGCCTGGATGCTGTGACGGACATCGCGGAAATCGGCAACCATGCCCATCTCGTCCAGGGTGTCGGAGGCCAGCCGGATTTCGACCCGCCCGTTGTGCCCGTGAGGCTGGTTGCACTTGCCCTGGTAGTCGATGAGGCGATGGCCGAAGCAGAAATCGATGTGCTTGACGATTTCGTACATGACTGGAGTCGCTCCTGTCAGGAGACCGTGCGGCCACCGTCGACGGGGATGACGGCGCCGGTGACGAAGTCGGTGGCCTCCACGAGGTAGAGGACCGTCTGGGCGATATCTTCGGGATGTCCGATGCGGCCGAGCGGCGTGGCGGCGGCCACGGCGTCAATGGTTTCCTGGCTGAAGTCGGCCGGCATGAGGATGGGACCCGGGGCGATGGCGTTGACCATGACGGTGGGCGCCAGTTCCTTCGCGAAGACGCGGGTGAGGGTAACGATGCCGCCCTTGGCCACGAAGTACGGGGCGTAGTTGACGTAGGGCCGGTCGACAGCCCAATCAGCGATGTTGACGATCTTGCCGCGGCCACGCTCGCGCATATGCAGGCCGAAGAGCCAGCAGCCCAGGTAGGGGCCTTTGAGGTTGACCGCGATGTTGCGGTCGAAGTCGGCTTCGGTGAGATCGTCCAGCGGGGTCTCGAAGTAAATGGATGCATTGTTGAGCAAGACATCGACGCCGCCGAAACGTTCGACGGCCGCGTCGCGGATTTGCTCGACACCCTCTTTGGTCGAAACGTCGGCCTGGACGGCCAGCGCGCCGACCCCGAGGGCGGTGAAGTCCTCCACCGCCTCGCGAGCTTCGTCGGCCGACGTGCGGTAGTTGACAACGATGTTGGCGCCGCGCTCGGCCAGCCGGGTGGCGACATGGCGTCCCACGCGGCGCGCGCCGCCGGTTACGACAACCGTTGCGCCCTGGAGATCCATGGACTCCTGCCTTCGCCTGGCGGCCGTGGACCGCAGTTTCTCTCGGTTACATCGTACGCTGCGACGGCTTGTCGGGACGTATCGTTTTCCACGGGGGTTGCATGGCTGAGCGGGCGTCGGTCGGGTCGCGGGTCGCGGCGCTGGTGAGCGGGCTGGACAGTTGCATCATGACCGGCCTGCTGGCGGGCGACTACGCCGAGGTGACACCGCTGTTCGTGCGCGCTGGCCTCCGCTGGGAAGACGCGGAACTGGCGGCGCTGGAGCGGTTCTTCAGCGCCTTGGATTCGCCGGCGGTGCGGCCAATCGTCGAGCTGAAGCTGGATGTCGGCGCCCTCTACGGAGCGCACTGGAGTGTGGGGGGGGCCGATGTTCCCGACGCGCAGCAGCCGGACGAAGACTGGTACCTGCCAGGACGCAATCTGCTCCTGCTGGGGGCGGCGGCGCTCTATGGCGGGGTGAACGAAACGCCAAACCTGGCAATCGGCCTCCTGGCCAGCAACCCGTTTCCCGATGCCACGACTGACTTTCTGCGCAGCCTGGAGCGAACCGCGGGGCTGGCCATGGACACCAGCTTCACGGTGCTGACGCCGCTGGGGGACATGCACAAGGCAGACGTGGTGCGAGCAGGGGTCGGCATGCCGGTACACGAGGCGCTCTCCTGCGCCAGTCCCGTTGACGGGCGGCACTGCGGCGTGTGCGGCAAGTGCGGCGAGCGACGGCGCGGGTTTATGGACGCGGGTGTGACGGACCCGACGGAGTACGTGGAACTGGGACCGCTCTAGCCGTCGTCACGGACAGCTTTAAGTCGGCAGCGTGCGCTACAGCAAGGATTTTGACCGGCCGGTGCTAGCCTTGGGGGCCAGGACGGTGCCCGAGATGCGTGGCGCCGAATCATTACTTGCTGCCTAGCTTTGCCATGACTTCTCTTCCCCAGGTTCCTCCGGATCGGGCTGCTGCGGTTACGCAGGCGTTGTCACGCGTGATGGAGCCGGACCTGCAGCGCGGGCTGGTGGCGGCGCGGCTGGTTCGGGACGTGCGGGTTGACGGCAATAACGTGTCGCTGACGGTGGTCCTGACGTCGCCGGCGTCTCCTCACCGCGAGACCATCGAGCGCGACGTCCGAGAAGCGATTGCCGGACTTGGCTGGCCAAGCACGGTTGAGATCACCTGGACGGCCGAAGTTTCGACCAATACGGGTTTCGGCCAGGAGGGCGATGTGCTGGCCGGGGTCAAGAACACGCTGGCGGTGGCGAGCGGCAAGGGGGGTGTGGGCAAGTCGACGGTGGCGGTGAACCTGACCGTGGCGCTGCGAGAGCTTGGCGCCAAGGTGGGATTGCTGGACGGCGATATCTACGGTCCGAACGTGCCCGGGATGCTGGGAATCGACGGGCGGCCGATCCTGGAGAACGACAAGATCAAGCCGCTGTCGGCCTTTGGCGTGCCGGTGATGTCGATGGGGTTTCTGACGGATCCTGGCCAGGCGGTGATCTGGCGGGGTCCGATGGTGGCGCAGGCGCTGCGGCAACTGCTGCACGACGTGGCCTGGGGCGAATTGGACTACCTGATCGTGGACCTGCCGCCGGGCACGGGCGACGCACCGTTGTCGTTGTCGCAATTGCTGCCGCTCTCAGGCGCGGTGATCGTGAGTACGCCGCAGGAAGTGGCGCTACAGGACGTGCGGCGCGGGATCGCGATGTTCGAGAAGCTGCGGGTACCGGTGCTGGGCGTGATCGAGAACATGTCCTATTTCGTGAGCCCGGATACGGGCGCACGGTTTGAGATCTTTGACCACGGCGGGGCGCGGCGGGCGGCGGAGGAACTGGGCGTGCCGTTCCTGGGCGAGATTCCGCTGGATCCGGAAGTAAGGATTGCCTCGGACAACGGGCGGCCGGTGGCTTCGCGCGGCAAGGACGACGCAGTGGCGGGGCCGTATTTCGAGGCGGCTCGGGGAGTTGCGTCGGAGATTACGAAGCTGAACGCGGCACGGCCGGATCCGCTGCCGGTTCTCTAGCGCCGCGGGCAGTGGCCCGTGCTGCTGAGCGGCAAAGCTGGCGTTTATCTACTTTCCTGGCGTGGCCGTTGCGCGCCGTCAGTCCCCGTTGTAGGTGATGACGGTGTGGACGGGGTGGGGGGCAAGGCGGGCGGCGCCGCCGAGGAAAGCCAGGTCGATCAGGAACGAGCAGCCGACAAGCTCTCCGCCCAGGCGCTCCACCAGTTCCACGGCCGCGACGGCAGTGCCGCCGGTGGCGATGAGATCGTCGATGATGGCGACGCGGTCGCCAGGGCGAATGGCGTCGGTGTGGACCTCGATGGTGTCGGTGCCGTATTCGAGCTCGTAAGTGGCCGAGGTCGTGTCAGCGGGGAGCTTGTTGGGTTTGCGGAGAGGGATGAAGCCGCAGTCGAGTTCGCAGGCGACGGCGGAGGCGAAAATGAATCCGCGTGACTCCACAGCAGCGACGGCGGTGAGGCTGGCTTCGCGATAGGGGGCAGCGAGGGCCTGGACGGCGGCCTTGAGGGCAGCAGGGTCGCCGAGCAGCGGGGTAATGTCCTTGAAGAGGATGCCTGGCTTGGGGAAGTCGGGCACGTCGCGGATGTAGGCGGTGAAGTCGGGGGGCATTGACACCGTCGGCGAGGGATCGGTGGGGTGATGGTAGGACGCTTGTCCGACACGAGCGAAGACGAAGACCCTGGTCCAACTCTCTCCCATGAGCAGACAGCGAAAATCTGCGGCTTCGTGTAGGGGACGCTAGGTGCGCAAGAGACTCACGGCCCAACCGTGTGACGCAACAAGCCCCGCCAGCCAGTGGCCGGCGGGGCTTGAGTGTCTCCTGCGGGTGTGGGGCTAGAAGCCGCCCATGCCGCCCATGCCGCCCATGCCGCCCATGTCGCCCATGCCACCCATACCGCCCATACCGCCCATGCCGCCCATACCTGGGTCGGGTGGCATGGCGGCGGCGGGCCTCTTGGATTCGGGCGCGTCGGCAATCAGCACTTCGGTGGACAGCAGCATCATGGCCACGCTGGCCGCGTTCTGCAGCGCGCCCCGGACCACGGTCAGCGGGTCCACGACGCCGGCTGCGCGCAGGTCCTCGATCTGGGCGGTGTCGCCATTCCAGCCCATGGCGCCGTCAGCGTTGAGCACGCGCTCCACGATCACGTCGCCGACTTCGCCGGCGTTGGCAGAGAGTTGCCGCAGCGGAGCCGCCAGGGCGTCGCGCACGATGCGTGCCCCCATGGCCTGTTCGCCGTCGAGCGTCTCCAGCAGTTCGTCCACCGCCGGAATCGCGCGTATGTAGGCCGTGCCCGCGCCAGGCACGATGCCGTCGGCCACCGCCGCCTGCGTGGCGGACAGGGCGTCTTCCACGCGGTGCTTCTTTTCCTTCAACTCGACCTCGGTCGGCGCGCCGACGCGGATCACCGCCACGCCGCCGGCCAGCTTGGCCGCTCGCTCTTCCAGCTTTTCACGGTCGTAGTCCGAATCGGTCGTCTCGACCTGCGACTTGATCTGTTCGATTCGCCGCATGATGTCGCGACGCGACCCGCTGCCTTCCACGATCGTGGTGTCGTCCTTGCGGACCACGATCCGCCGCGCCTGCCCCAGCACGTCCAGGTCCAGTTCCTTCAGGTCCTGCCCCAGGTCCTTGGAGATGACCTGGGCGCCCGTCAGGATGCCGATGTCCTCCAGGATCGCCTTGCGGCGGTCGCCGTAGGCCGGCGCCTTGATCGCGCAGGCGTTGATCGCCCCGCGCACCTTGTTGACGATCAGCGTGGCCAGCATGTCGCCTTCCAAGTCCTCGGCCACGAACAGTACGTCGCGACGCCCGGACTGCACGATCTTCTCGAGCAGCGGCAGCATGTCCTGGGCGTTGCTCAGCTTGTCGTCGGTCACGAAGATGGACGCGTTCTCCAACTCGCACGACATCGACGTCTCGTCGGTCACCAGGTACGGCGAGATGTAGCCGCGGTCAAGCTGCACGCCGTCAACGAGTTCCAGCTCCAGCGCGTTGGTGCGGCCCTCTTCCACCGACACCGCGCCGTCCTTGCCCACGCGGTCCAGGGCCGTGGCGATCTGCCTGCCGATGGCCGGGTCGCCGGATGAAATCGCGGCAACCCATTCCATTTCCTGCGGCTCGCTGATCGCGCGGCCCTGCTCGTTCAGCGCCGTCTCGGCCGCCGCCACCGCCTTCTCCATGCCCCGCTTGATGATCATCGGGTTCATCTCGGCGGCCACCGCGCGCAACCCGTCCTGGATCATGCGCTGCGCCAGCACCGTGGCGGTGGTCGTGCCGTCCCCGGCCACGTCGTTGGTCTTGGTGGCCGCTTCCTTGATGAGCTGCGCGCCCATGTTTTGGAAGTTGTCGGGCAGGTCGACGTCTCGAGCGACGGTCACGCCGTCGTTGGTAATGATCGGCGACCCGAATTTGCGCGCGAGCCCGACGTTGCGTCCCTTGGGCCCCAGCGTGACGCGCACCGCGTCGGCGACCGAGTTGACGCCGTTCAGCAGCGCGCTGCGCGCGGTTTCATCGAAAATCAGGTCTTTAGGCATGCCGGCCGGACTCCTTCGTGGCGGTCTCGCACTCCAGCGGTTAGGTCAATTGGTAGGGGCGGAGCGCGCCCAGCGGCGCGCTGCGGCGCGCCGTCATTCGGCTGGCAATTGTAGCGCAGCGTCGCCCCGGAATCGGCAAAAAAGAGAGCAGCCGAAGCACCACATTCGTCCAGCAGCCATGCAGGGAATGCAGCCCATCGGGCGTTGCGTCGGCCCCGCTAGCGCCCCTTCCAATACGGATTCGGCGACCAGTAGCGTCGGTTCTTGACGCCCAGGGCAAACGTGGCCTCGGTGCTGAATTGGAGCGACTGTCTGAGCCGCGTCAACGCGTCCTCGCGGGATGCCCCGCCCATGGCGCGGTAGTCGCGCCCGTCGATCACGGCGTTGGCGTTCCAGCCGGCCAGGCCTTTCCAGACGCTGACCTCAATCTCGATGTCGTCGAATTCGATGTACGTGACCTCGCGGTCGTCGCTCGCAGGGGGATCGGATGACACGGCAATCCAAGACGTGGCGGGGATGTCCGGCGATTATACGGACGCTCCGGCATGGACCGGCGGAAGGACGGGCACGAAAATGCAGACAAGCCGATCCGCGACTCTTGCCGCATGACGACGGACATCTTCTTCCAGATCGCGACGCCGGATGAAGCGCTGGCGCGCTTGTTCGAGCACCTGCCAGGTGTCCCAGGCAGCGAGCGCATCGGCCTGGACGCTGCTCTAGGACGGGTGACCACCGCACCGCTCGCGGCGCCCGAGGACAGCCCGTCGTTCGCCCGCTCGGCCATGGATGGCTACGCGGTACGCGCCGCCGACACCTACGGTGCCTCCGAAGGGCTGCCGGCATTCCTGGCCGTGGACGGTGAAGTCCCCATGGGCGCGGCCGCCACGCGGCCCGTACAGCCCGGAACGGCCCAGTTGATCCACACCGGCGGCATGCTGCCGCCCCAGGCCGATGCGGTCGTCATGGTGGAGTACACCCAGCCGGTCGACGAGACCTCCGTCGAAGTCCTGCGTCCGGCGGCCCCCGGCCAGCACGTCATCCAGGCCGGTGAGGACCTGGCCGCCGGCGACCCGCTGCTGCCAGCCGGCCACCAACTGCGCGCACAGGATCTTGGTGTCCTCGCCGCCCTCGGCATCACGGAAATCGTCGCGGCACTGCGACCGCTGGTCGGCGTGCTTTCCTCGGGCGACGAGGTCGTGCCCGCGGACGCCACACCGGCTCCCGGCCAGGTCCGCGACGTCAACGCAACCACGCTCTCCGCTCTGGCCCGTCAGGCTGGCGCCGACGTGCGCGACTTCGGCGTCGCGCCCGACGTGCGATCGGAGCTGGAACGGCGGACCCGAGAGGCCCTGAACACCTGCGATCTCGTGGTCATTTCAGCCGGCAGTTCCGTCAGCACTCGCGACATGACCGCCGAGGTGATCGGCAACCTGGGTACGCCCGGCGTGCTGGCCCACGGCATCGCCGTCAAACCGGGCAAACCCACCATCGTCGCCCTGGCCGACGGCAAACCGGTCTTCGGCCTGCCCGGCAACCCCGTATCCGCAATGGTCGTATTTGGGTTGGTGGTCGTGCCCACCATTCGGCGGCTGCTCGGCACTGGGTCCGCCAACGAGCCGCCACGTCGGCGCGCACGCCTGGCCCGCAGCCTTGCTTCGCAGACCGGACGCATCGACTTCGTGCCCGCCGCACTGCAACTACGCGATGACGAGTTGTGGGCCACCCCGGTCCTCGGTCCCTCGAACCTGATTGCCACGTTGGTTCGCGCATCGGGTCTCATTCGAATTCCGCTGGACGCCGGCGGGCTGCCGGAAGGCGCCTGGGTTGATGTCGAACCCTTCTAGCTCCAACCAGCGCGCCGTCTACCTGACCGACGTGCCCCTGGCCACGGCGCGCGAACGGCTGGCGACGGCGCTGGCCGAACTCCCCGACTGGCCGTCCCACCGGACCCTTAGGCTGCCGCTGGACCAAGCCCTCGGCCGCATCACCGCCGCTCCCGTCTGGGCCGAACTCTCCAGCCCCCACTTCCCCGCCGCCGCCATGGACGGCGTTGCCGTGTCAGCCGCCGGCACCGTAGGCGCAACCGAGACCTCTCCGCGCCACCTCAAGCTGGACACCGAGGCCATCTGGATCGACACCGGCGACGCCATGCCGCCGAGCACCGACGCCGTGATCATGATCGAGGACATCCATGACCGCGGCGACGGCACCATCGAGATCACCGCCGCCGCCGCGCCCTGGCAGCACGTCCGCCCGATGGGCGAAGACATCGTGGCCTCCGAGCTCGTGCTGCCCCAGGGCCGCCGCCTGGAGCCACGCGACCTCGGCGCGCTGGCCGCCGCCGGCCACGCCGAGGTGGACGTGGTCGCGCCGCCCCGTGTCGCGGTGATCCCGACCGGCAGCGAACTGGTACCTGTCGGGCAGACTCCGCGGCCTGGCGAACTGATCGAGTTCAACGGCCTCATGCTCGGCGCCCTGGCGGAGACCTGGGGCGCGGAGACGCTGCGCGGCGGCATCGTGGCCGACGACTTTCACACCATCCGCGACGCGACCGAAGCCGCGCTCGAATCCGCCGACATCGTGGTCATCAACGCCGGCTCATCCGCCGGCCGCGAGGACTTCAGTGCCCGCGTCATCGCCGACCTGGGCCGCGTGTTCGTGCACGGCGTCGCGGTTCGCCCGGGGCACCCCGTCGTCCTGGGGGTAGCCCGCGGCAAGCCGGTCCTCGGAATTCCCGGCTACCCGGTCTCCGCCGCCCTCACGTTCGAGCTCTTCGTCCGCCCGCTGATCGAGGAATGCCTGGGCCGCGCGGCCCCGCAACGCCGCACGATCAAGGCCGTCACCCCGCGCCAACTTGTCTCCCACGCTGGCGACGACGAGTTCATCCGCGTGCGCGTCGGCCGCGTCGGCGACCGCATCGTCGCCGCCCCGCTGGAGCGCGCCGCCGGCGTCATCATGTCGCTGGTGCGGGCCGACGGCCTGGTCACCGTCCCGCGCTTTTCCGAAGGCATCGCGGCCGGATCCGAGGTCGAGGTCGAGCTCCTGGGCGAAGCCGAGGGCATCCAGCACACCGCCGTCGCCATCGGCAGCCACGACCCCGCCCTCGATCTGCTGGCCAGCGAACTCTCCCGCCGCTCGCCGCCCATGCGTCTGGCCTCCACCAACGCCGGCAGCTACGGCGGGCTGGTCGCCCTGCGCCGCGGCGAGGCGCACCTGGCGGGCTGTCACCTGCTCGACCCGGCAACCGGCGTTTACAACGAGACCGACGTGCGCCGAGTCCTACCAGGCCGCGCCATCACCCTCGTCCACTTCGCCCAGCGCGAGCAGGGCCTGATCTTGCCGAAAGGCAATCCCATGGGCCTGAAGTCGCTGTCCGACCTGGCCCGTCCCGACGTTCGCTTCGTCAACCGCCAACGTGGCGCCGGCACTCGCATGCTCCTGGATCATCTGCTGGCCAGGGAAGGCATCGACCCCTCCGCAATCGAAGGCTACGACCGCGAGCAGTACACCCACCTGGCCGTAGCCGCCGACGTGGACAGCGGCATGGCCGACGCCGCCCTGGGCATCCGCGCCGCCGCCCACGCACTCGGCACCGACTTCATTCCCGTGGGAATGGAACAATACGACCTGGTCATCCCCGACGAGCACCTGGACCACCCGCCCGTCGCCGCTCTGCTGGGCATCCTCCGCGATCCGACTTTCGCGGAAGCCGTCCACGCCATGGGCGGCTACGACACGGCGCTCATGGGCCAGGTCGTGGCCGAGTTCGGCGCGGACTCCTAGCGCCCGATGGCCATGCCTCAACCGGCAATCGAAGGCGGCGACGCCCATGCCGCTGCGCTGCGGGGACTGCGCCTGCTGACCATCGCGGCCGCGCTCGCGACGCTGGTCTTCAGCATCCTCCTGGCGGGCACGGGACCAGCAGATCGATTGGCATGGGCCCCTGGCTCTATTGCCGAATCCATGTCGTCCCCACAAGCCTCGGGAGACATCGCCATCAACACGCTCCCAGCCGAAGACCTGGCCGCCCTGCTACCAGGAATCGGCCCCGTCTACGCCGCCCGAATCGTCCATGCCCGCACGCTCTTCGGCCCGCTACGTTCCGCCGCCGACCTCCGCGCGCTGGGAATCCCAGACAACACGGTCGAACGCGTCCTGCCGCTGATCAGCTTTCGAGCGCCGGATCGTCCTGGGATCGCGTCACCCGCATGACAAGCAGCGCGACGATCAACAGCGCCACTTCGATCACGATCGGCAACAGCGGGCCGACCTCGCGGACCCACGCGATGACACTGATGGTGGTTGCGACGAAGAAAAGCCAAAAGACCCGGCGCAGGTTGCGTCGCAGCGTCGGCGTCAGTCGGCGCCCGCGCAGCGCCAGCAGCGCCATGGTGCCAACGAGACCTCCCTCCACGAGGATCGGTACCGGTCCCGACTGCAACGACCACACGAACACGATGAGCGTGATGAAGAAGATCGAGAAGAGGGCGGCAAATAGGGCGCGCTGGCGGCGGCGATCCATAGCGTGGTCCGTCGTTGAGGCTGGCGCGGCAAATCATACGGGGCGGGGCTGGGGCCAAGCGCCCTGATCGCCGGCGCGGGCGCCGCGCTGCTCTTTGGCGTCGCCGCAACCGCTTGGTGGGGTCCGTCTCCTGCCTGGCTCACGGCGGTTCTGGCAGTGGCCCTGCTCGCGGTGGGCGCTGCCCGCCCAAGGTGGCTGGCCGTCCTGCTGATTCCGGCTGCGCTCGCGCTAGGCCTGGCCCGCGCCACCCACCACCAGCAGTCCCAGGCGCCCCTCGTGCAAGCGCCGCCGGGGGCTGAGCTACGGCTGGAAGGCGCAGTGATCGATGCGCATCCCGGCGCCCGTCGAACCTTACGCGTCGAACGATCCAGCCCGGTCGGAGCGGAGCCCAGGCTGGCCGCCGGCCTCGTGGAGTTCTTCGCCCCCGGCGGCGCGGCCCCACCCGGTGCCAGCGTGGCTGTTACCGGCACATTCGAACCGTCCCAGCCCCGCGGCCCACCAGGGCTGCGCCGGACGGACGAGACCTTTGCCGGACGCATCGACACCCGATATGTCCGCATCCTCTCGCCCCCACCCCACGCCGACGAGCCCTGGCTCACCCGTCTCCGCGATCACATCGACCGCAGCGTGCGCCGCGTCCTGCCCGAACCGCACGGCGCCCTGCTCTCGGCCATCCTGGTCGGCCAGCGCTCCAGCCTGCCGGGCGACCTGCGCAACGACTTCCTGGCCTCCGGCCTGATCCACGTGGTCGCCATCTCCGGCTTCAACATCACCCTCGTCGCCCTGGCCGTGCGCCGCCTGGCCGGCTGGTTGATCGGCCGATACAGCGTCCTGCTGGCCATGCTCGCCTTACCCCTCTACGCCGCCCTGGCCGGCGGCGAGCCAAGCGTCGTGCGCGCCACGCTTATGGGCGAACTCATCCTGTTGGCCTGGCTGCTCGGCCGCGACACCGACGCGCTGACCGCCCTGGCCGTGGCGGCGCTGGCCATCGTCCTTATCGATCCGACAGCCCTTGTCGACGTCGGATTCCAACTCTCCTTCGCCGGAACGCTGGGACTGGTCGTCATCGCGCCGGGACTGTCGGAGTGGCTCACAGCCCGCGTCCGCCTGCCGCGCCTCGCCGCCGAACCGCTGGCCGTCACCGCCACCGCCAGCCTGATGGTCACGCCAATCATCGCCCACACCTTCGAGCGCCTGCAGCTGGCTGCCATTCCGGCCAACCTGCTGGCCCTGGCCGCGCCTGTCTGGATCATGCTCACGGGCGCGCCCGTGGCGGTCTGGGCGGCTGCCGGCTGGCCGTTCGGCGATGTGCTCGCCTGGGCCGCCTGGGTCCCGCTGGAATACCTGGTGCAGGCCGCCCGCCTGGCCGCCACGTTGCCGGGCGCATCCGTCCCGATTCCCGGCTTCAGCCTGGGACACGCCGCGGCCGTCTACGCGGCGATCGCGCTGCTGGTCTTGGTCGGCGGCCGCCAGCCCTGGCAAATCCCGCATGTCCGCACCCGCCACCTCAGATCCCTGGCCATCGGTCTGGGAATCGCCGCGTTTGCGCTGCCGCCCGTCCTGGCCGTGATCGTCGCGCCGCGCCTGTTCCACGAACCGGCAACCCGGCTCACCGTTGACATCGCTGGCGCCGCACCGACGGTCTATGCCCGCCACGCCGATGCAAGCCTCGTAGTCGCGGGCGACCGCCTGCGACCGTACGTGCTCGATTCCGCCCTGCCCGCCTGGGACTCAACGGTCGACCTGCTAACCGTCCCTCGAGGTGACGGCCGCTCCACGGCAACCGCCCTCGGCCTGCTGTCGGAGCGGCCCGTGACGCTCGTCGCAGCTCCAATGCTCCACGGGCTTGGGCCAGTTCTCGTCTCTAGCGACGGCACCCGCCGCGCATCAGTCGACGCGATCGGCAGCGCCTCCAGCGGCGGTCTTTCCGTTCGTCTGCTCGGCGAGGAGTCCGGCACATGGACACACCTAGCAACCGCGGATCTCACGGTGCTGGTAGCGCCTCCCGGCGCCACCAGTCCGCCGCCCAGCACATCGGCCGACCTGCTGGTGCTCACCCGACGCAGCACCCTCGGCCCGTCCGACTTCGAAGCTCTCAGCCGGGCAGGCATTCGCCTATTGCTGGTCCCCCATCCAACCCGCGCCCAGGTCGCTGCCGTTGCCATAGACCCTGAGGGACGACCGGGCGTTCGCGAGGTCGTGGCGGGCACGGTCGTGTCGATTCGGTCGCAGTCCGGTGACCTCGAAGTCCGCCAGCCAGGCTGAGATGTCGCACGGGGTACGATCCTTCCCAGTCCAGCCACAGAAGTGAGCGCAACAGTGCACACAGCGGTTGTCGGCGGCGGTGCCATGGGCGCGGCCATCATTCGTGGCCTGATCGCACGCGGCGGGCTCGAACCTTCCGACCTGATGGTGGCCGAAGTCGTCGCCGAACGCCGCGCCGCGCTCGCCCAGGACTACGGCATCGGCGTCACCGGCGATGCGGACGCCGCCGTGTCTGGGGCGTCCCTGATCATCTTGGCCGTGAAGCCCCAGAACTTTCAGGAAGTGGCACCAACGCTCCTGCCGGCATTGGATGATTCGGCGCTGGTCATCTCGATCATGGCCGGCGTCACGCTCGAGACGTTGCGCAACGGCCTGGGAACCGACCGCGTCGTTCGCGTCATGCCAAACATCGCCGCCCAGGTCGGACGCGGCGCCTCCGTCTGGACCGCCGACCGCGGCGTCACGTCTGCCGACCGCAACCGCACCCGCGCGGTGCTTGGCGCGCTGGGAATGGAAGTTGAGATTGAGGACGAGTCGCTGATCGACGTCGCCACCGCCGTCCACGGCAGCGGACCCGCCTACGTGTACCTGCTGGCCGAAGCCTGGATCGATGCCGCCGCCGCGCAGGGGCTCGACCGCGAAATGGCCACGCTCCTGGTTCGCGAGACGATCGCCGGGTCGGCGGCCCTCTGGCAGGCCACCCGCAGCCAGCCGGCTGCCCTGCGCGAAGCTGTCACTTCTCCCGGCGGAACCACTGCGGCCGCCCTGGCGGCCCTTGAAGAGTTCGATTTCCCGGCGGCCATGCGCGCCGCCATCGACGCCGCAACCCGAAGGGCCCGGAAACTGGCCTAGGCACGGCCCGGCACGCCTCTGCTAGCGTGCGCTCGAACGCATCCGGAGACCCTGCCCCATGGCCGCCACCCTGACCGACGCCCAACTCGAGGAACTCAAGACCTTCGACTCCGCCACCATCGCCAACGCCATCGAGCCCTTCAAGGTCCGCGACCAGACCCTCGGCTACGTGGGCAGCAACGTGCGGACGCTGTTTCCCAACAAGACGGAGCCAATGGTCGGATACGCCGTCACCGCCAAGGGCGACAGCACCACCTACGCGCGCCGACGCGATCCGGCCCTTCAATTCGGTCTCTGGGAAGCGATGGACGAGTCGCCCCGGCCTTCCGTGGTCGTCGTCCAGGACGCCGGCAACAACCCGTCCAAGTCCGGTCCTTGCGGCGACGTGATGGGCACTTTGATCCGGGCGCTGGGCGGGATCGGGTTGGTGACCGACGGCGGCGTGCGCGACCTGCCGGAGGTCGAGGACCTGGGTCTCCACTACTTCGCCCGCGGCCCCGTGGTCGCGCATGGGACAGCCGTGATCTACGACGCCGGCGAGCCGGTGGTCATTGACGGCGTCCCCATCCAGACCGGCGACCTGCTGCACGGCGACGTGAACGGCCTGGTAGTCATTCCTGCGGAAATCGCCGGCGAGGTGGCCGATGCCGCCCGCGAGGTGATTGCCGACGAAACCCGGCGCAAGGAGTTCGCGGCTTCGCCCGAATTCACGCTCGAGGGCTACCGCAAGCTGCTCGGCTTGTAGCGCCGCGGCACTCCCGCCGTGGCGTCCGTTGAAGGCCATCTGGCACGGGCGCTGGCGGGGCTATGGGCTGGGGTTGGTTGGTAGGCATGCGCGTCGCGGTGGACGCTGTGGCCGCCGGCGCCGGACTGCTGCCCGGAGCCGGCCCGTTGCGCCACACCACCGTCAACCTCGTCGCCGCGCTGGCCGACCTGGCACCGTACTGCTCATGGCATGTTCTCTGTCCCGCGTTCGCGCCGCTGCACGAACTTTCCAATAGGCTCAACACAAGCGTTCACTCGGTACGCTTCGCGGCTCGGATGCGCCCGGTCCGCGTCCTCTACCAGAACTCCGGCTACGCGCTCGCTCTCCGACGTCTTCGCCCTGACGTCACCCTCCACACCGTCAACGTCGCGCCGCCGTTCGGCCCGCGCCCGCGCGTCGTCATGCTGCGCTCCTTGCAGTGCTTCACCCACCCGCGCCAGTTCGGCTGGCTGCGACGCACCTACCTCCAGTTCGCATTGCGTCGCTCGCTGCTCGGCGCCAACCGAGTCGTAGCGGGCACGGCGGCCGCCGCCCGGGACGCGCAGCGTTTGCTGGGCTTAGATCCAGACCGCCTTCGCGTTGTTCCGCACGGCCTGGCCCCACACATCGCCAGCGCACTCGAAGAGCCGCCGCCTACCCGTCGAACCGAGCGCCCCTACCTGCTGGCCGTCTCCACCTTCTACGGCCACAAGAACTACCCGCGCCTGCTCCAGGCCTTCGCGTCGCTGCGGCGCCGCAATGCGATTCCTCATCATCTGCGCATCGTCGGCGCAGACGCCGACCTCACCGCCGCCGACCTAGGGCGCGTGGCGACCGAGCTTGGAGTAGGCGACTCAGTGTCACTGCTCGGCCCCGTTCCCCACGACCAGATCGGTCCCCACTACCAGCAGGCCGACGCCCTGGTCTACGTCTCGCTGGCCGAAACCTTCGGCCACCCACCCCTGGAGGCCATGGCTCTCGGCTGCCCCGTCATCGCCTCCAATACGACGTCGCTTCCCGAAATCACGGGTGGGGCGGCCGAGCTTGCTGATCCGACTGACGCCCAGGCCATCGCGTCAGCGATTGAACGTGTCGTTACCCAGCCGCAGCGCCGGGCCGCTCTGGTATCTCGCGGCAGAGAGCGCGCCCGGGACATCACCTGGCCCCGCGCCGCCGAACGGCTACTAGGTGTCCTGCAGGAAGTCGCCGACGCGTCAGCGTCGACAGCTCCCTAACCGGTCGAGTAGCCGCGCCTTTCAAGCTCTCCGGCCATCCTCATCGCCGCCTCCACCCGGTTGGGACCCTTCTTGTTGTAGAAGACCACGAAACTGGCCGTCTTCGGCCCGTGTCGGGCGGTCACCAGATCGGCCAGTTCGGCAATCTCCGCGTCCGTGTAGGCGTGTTCCGCTCGCAACGCCCTTCGCTCGCGGGCCGACACCTCGCCCGCGTTGTCTCGTCCCATGAATCGGTAGTACGCCAGCGCAGGCGCCGTCAACTCTTCCACGGGCTCCGGCAAGCCGACCGCCGCCGCGCGCGGCTCGTCGGCGATAACGGCCGCCAGGCCAAGCGAGCGGAGCCTTTCCAGCGTCTCGCCGCGCCGCTCGCCCAGCCATTCCGGGTGCCGAAGCTCGACGGCAATCGGATCGTCACCCATTCCGTCGCGCAGCAAGACCAGGTGCTCATTTGTCTCCGGCTTCGGTCGCACATTCGCGCCCAGCTGCACCAGGAACCCGCCAAACTTCCCGGCCTCCCGCAGCGGATCCACGGCCCTGAACTGGTTCGAGACGTACTGGGCAGCCAGCTGCCCATCCCGCGGTGCGTTCGCCACCGCCCGGTGCGCCTTGACTAGAAACACGAACCCATCCGGCGTCTGCTCCGCCCACTGCGCATAGACGCCGGGATCGATGCGCCGATAGAAGCTGGCGTTGACCTCGACAACCCCCAGCCGCGATGCGTAATACGCCAGCCGCTCGCCAGGCTTGGTGCCTCGCGGGTAGAAGCCCGTGTGGTCCGACCAATTGGCCGTGCCGACGACTATGCCACCGACGCTCGCATTGGACATTTCGATCAGTCTTCTCCTTCGCCAGGAACTCTGAGTGTCGAACGCCAACCATGCCGTGGATGCAACTGCCGACACCACTTTCGCGTCCCCCGGAAACCGCGCGGAGGAGGTCCCGACGGCGCGAAGGAGGAACAGCCACCGGCTGCTTGACCACTCGCCCATCGGTCTCATCGGCCGCCGCGGCAGGGGGATGCGCGCGGCCGCGAGATTGCGGACTGCTCCTGGCCATCCACGGAGAGCGAGGGCTCGGCTTGCCGGCTTGTGGGGATGCCGCGCCGTCGGAACCTTCCTCACACGGTCCGTTCACTATACCGAACAAAAAACGAACGTCAAGCCTGAAAACCCGCCCCGGCCTCGCCGTTGCTACGATGCGGCACCAGCTTCAAGGTGAACCCCATGGCCCGTCCCAAGGTTCTCGTCACCGGCGCCGCCGGCTACGTGGCGGCCCAGATGCTGCCCACCCTGCGCGAACGCTACGACTGCACCCTCATCGACGTCACCACCACCAGCCGTGACGGCTCCGAGGTCCCCGATGTCCAGCTCCAGAGCATGTTGGACGAACGCGAGACGCTGCGCCCGCTCTTCACCGGCTGCGACGCGGTCATCCACCTGGCCTTTATTCGCCGCACCGAGGACGTGCGCGAACACTTCGACGGCGAGATGGACAACATCCGCATGGCCTACAACGTCTTCCGGCTGTCACTGGAGGAGAACGTGCGCCGCGTCGTGATGGCCAGCTCCAACCACGCCGCCGACTTCTACGAACACCTGCTGCGCAGCCGCGAGATGGACATGCTGCAAGCCACCAACGACATCCGCCCGCTCTCCGACAACTACTACGGCTGGGCGAAGGAGTCCTACGAGCATCTGGGCTTCGTCTTCGCCACCGGCACGCTGGGCCGCAAGCTCGAGAACGTGCATATCCGCATCGGCGCCCCTCGCCAGCTCGATCCCACCGCGCTTTCGGGCGACATCGAGGGCTATCCGGTCCGCCGCAACCTGGGCGCTTACATCAGTCCCCGCGACCTGACCCAGCTCTTCGTCAAGTCCATCGAGACCGAGAACATCGACAACGAGTGGGGCATTCCCTGGCAGGTCTTCTACGGCATCTCCGACAACACGCGGTCCTTCTGGGGCCTGGAGAACGCCCGCCGCGTCATCGGCTACGCGCCGGAAGACGACTCCGAGGTGTCCTGGGCCCGCGAGGTGTACGACAACCTCACGTCGAAGGGCGTGCTCGGTCGGGTCGGCAAGGCGCCATGAGCATGGACGCACCCGTCGAGCGCCGCTGGGAGCGCTGCCGTCCCCAACAGATCTGGGACGCGCTCGCCGAGTTTCCTTGCGTCTACGTGCCCTCGGGACCCCTGGAGTGGCACGGCCGCCAGAACGCCGTGGGCCTGGACGCCGTGAAATCCACCGCCATCTGTCGCCGTGCCGCCGAACGCACCGGCGGGCTGGTTTATCCCACCGTCTTTCTCGGCGCGTGGGAAGTGCCGTCGCCGCTGGGCATGCCCGCGGCGCCTGACCTCATCCAGTCCAACACCCAGACCGTCCTCGACTACCTCGCGCGTAACGGCGCCAAGGTCGTGATCTGGCTGGGCGGACACGGCGGCAGCGAAGACTACCTGGCCTATCGCCGCGCCGCGCTGCAAGCCATGCGGCAGTCGGACATCCTGGTGCTCGCCGCCGTCGACGCGCATCTCCTGACCGACTTCGAGAAGCCGATGGACCACGCGGCCGCCATCGAGACCTCAATCATGATGTACCTCGAACCTGACACGGTTGACCTGGACGCCCTGGACCCCGCACCCGACAAGTGGCCCGAAGGGGTCGGCGGCGAGGACCCGCGTACCCACGCCAGCCGCGAAAAAGGCCGGCACTACGCCGAGACCCTGATCGACCGCGTAGCCGCCGCCGCACGTCGCCTCGTGGCGCTGGACGACCCCATCGAACGCCGCAAGCATCGCCAGTGCGTGGCGCAGCAGGTCGCCATGGACGACATGGTCGTCTACGGACGTGCATATCTGGCCTCGGCCGATGCGCCCGGCAAAACACCGGATGCTTCCTGGGACGAGCATCTGGAGGCTTTCCGCCTGGGCGACTACGACCGCGCCCTGCAGGCCGGCAGCAAGTCGATCGAGGCCGCCCGCCAGGGCACCGCCGGCCGCCGACCCGCCGGATTCGACGGCGAACGCATCGTCTGATTCCGCCCACGGGCCGGTTTCGTCGAATAAGATAGGGCCGCCCCAAGAGGCGACTACGTACCGACCCGAACCCACCGGCCCGCTCTAGCCGCGCGCCGCACTGTCCACACCGACCAAGGGAGCCACACGACCGCCATGGCAAGCGACAAGAACCTCGACGACCTCGGCCTGACCCACACCGGCGACATTCACTGGAACCTCAGCACCGCCGCCCTTTACGAGCACGCGGTGCGAAACGGCGAGGCCGAACTCAGCCACTACGGCCCGCTGATCGCCATGACGACCCCGCACACCGGCCGTTCGCCCAGCGACAAGTGGGTCGTGCAGGACGCCGGAAACATTGACGACGTGTGGTGGGGCCCGAACAACCAGCCGTTCGACGAGGCGAAGTTCGATCCGCTGTTTGCCCGCGCCTGCGCCTTCGCGCAGGGCCGCGACCTGTACGTGCAGGACCTCTACGCCGGCGCCGACTCGCGGTACCGGCTGCCTGTGCGCTTCGTCACGGCCTATGCCTGGCATAGCTTGTTTGTCCGCAGCTTGTTCATCCACCCCACGGCGGAGGAGCTGGAGAACCACGACCCGCAGTTCACGGTGGTGAACCTGTCGCCGTTCCAGGCCGACCCGGCCGTGGACGGCACCGGCACCGAGACCTTCATCGTCGTCAACTTCGCCCGCAAGCTGGTCGTGATCGGCGGAACGCGCTACGCCGGCGAGAACAAGAAGTCCATCTTCACCGTCATGAACTACCTGCTGCCCCAGCGGGGCGTGCTGCCCATGCACTGCTCGGCCAATGTGGGATCGGACGGCGAGACGGCCCTCTTCTTCGGCCTCTCGGGCACCGGCAAGACCACCCTCTCCATGGACCCCGACCGGCCGCTGATCGGCGACGACGAGCACGGCTGGAGCGACGTGGGCATCTTCAACTTCGAGGGCGGCTGCTACGCCAAGACCATCAAGCTCTCCGCCGAAAACGAGCCCGAGATCTACGCCACCACCCGCCAGTTCGGCACGGTGCTCGAAAACGTGCCCATGGACCCGGACACCCGGATGGTGGACCTGGACTCCGAGGAAATCACCGAGAACACTCGCGGCGCCTACCCGTTGACGCAGTTGACCAACGTGGTTCCCGACGGCCTGGGCCGCCACCCGCGCAACGTGGTGTTCCTGGCCGCGGACGCGTTCGGCGTGCTGCCGCCCATCTCGCGTCTCACGCGCGACCAGGCCATGTACCACTTCCTGCTGGGCTACACCGCCCGCGTGGCCGGCACCGAGCGCGGTGTCACCGAGCCTGAAGCCACCTTCAGCGCCTGCTTCGGCGCCCCCTTCCTGCCGCGTCCGCCCAGCGTCTACGCCGAAATGCTTGGCGAGAAGCTGGACGAGCACGGCTCGACCGTCTGGCTGGTCAACACCGGTTGGACCGGCGGCCCGGCCGGCGAGAGCGACCGCATCTCGCTGCCCTACACCCGCGCCATCCTCGGCGCCGCCCTCTCAGGCGCGCTGGACGACGTGCCCTACGTGACCGACGAGGTCTTCGGCCTCCAGGTCCCCACCGCCTGCCCCGGCGTTCCCGCCGAGGTGCTGGACGCCCGCGGCCAGTGGTCCGACCCGGCCCGCTATGACGCCCAGGCCACCGAGCTCGCCGCCCTCATGCACAACGCCTTCAAGGCCTTCGCCGATGGCGTCTCCGCAGGCGTCCGCGACGCCGCCCCGTTGGCGGCGCGATAAGGGAGTTGGATCGGAGGACGGCCCGATGAGCAACCAGTACTACGCCTTCATCGGCACCTACACGACAGGCGCCAGCGAGGGCATCTACACGTACCGGTTCGATGCCGCCACCGGCGAACTGGAGCGCCTGAGCGTCATCGGCGGCATTTCCAATCCGTCGTGGGTGGAAGTGTCGCCGTCAGGCCGGAACCTCTACGCCGTCGGCGAGGAGTCGCACGGCGTCATCAAGGCCTACGCCATCGACTCCGACACCGGCGCTCTCACGTACCTGAACGAGCAGCTCACCGGCGGCGAGGTCCCCTGTCACATCAGCGTCGACGCCACCGAGACCTACGTGCTGCTGGCCAACTACGGCAGCGGCAGCGTGGCCATGCTGCCGATCGAGGCGGACGGAAGCCTGGCCCCGCTGACCGGCTTCGTTCAGCACGAGGGAACCAGCATCCATCCCGTTCGGCAGCTGGGACCGCACGCCCATTCGATCATCCTGGACGCCACCAACAGCCTGGCCTTCTCGCCGGATCTGGGTATCGACAAGCTGCTGGTCTACGACCTCGACCTGGAAAGCGGCACCCTGGCGCCCCACCACGTGCCCTGGGTGCGCACTCCGGCCGGCGCGGGACCGCGCCATTTCGATTTCCAACCCAATGGCCAATTCGCCTACCTGATCAACGAGCTGGCCTCGTCAATCACCGTCCTGCGCTACTTCGCCGAACAGGGAGCCTTCGGAGAAGTCGAGACCGTCAGCACCCTGCCCGATGACTTCGACGGTGAGAGCACCTGCGCCGACATCCACGTCACGCCGTCAGGCAAGTTCGTCTACGGCTCCAACCGCGGCCACGACAGCATCGCCATGTTCGCCATCGACGAAGCCACCGGCCGCCTCACCAGCCTGGGGAACGAATCCACCCAGGGCCGGACCCCCCGCAACTTCGCCATCGACCCCTCGGGCACCTGGCTGCTGGCCGCCAACCAGGACACCAGCACCATCGTCACCTTCCGCATCAACCAACAAACCGGCCACCTCCACCCCACCGGCCACATAACCCAAATCCCCAACCCCGTCTGCATCAAACTTTTGCCAATCCAGTCGTAGAGATCCGAAACGAGATTCGCAACGATCTCCAATGGACGAAGTGAAGATCTGGGCGCTCGATGGTGACTCGAACGTCACCCTCCTGGCGTCGAAAGACCAGACGGCCACGGAGTCATTGCTGGAAGAGACGCTCGTCAGGAACCCCGACTTACTGATTCCGGGACTCAGGCTCGTCGGCCGACAGACGCCGACGGACGGC
>VXPS01000131.1 GCA_009839425.1 Chloroflexota bacterium | reverse complement strand
ACCCCACACCCCCCTCCCTCCCGTCCCGTCCCACTCGCTTTTATCAGAGTCTGGGGGGGGCGCGGGGGGTGGTGGGATTTCGAGAACAGGTGATGAATGAAGGGCCTAATCAGTGCGGGCTGCACGTGAATGGGGCGGATCCGGCGGACATTGCGTGGGGACTTGGCGAGGCGCTGAGCGATAGCGAGCGGATGCGGCGTTGGGGCGAGAAGGGACGGCGGCGGGCGGTGGAGATGTTTACGTGGGGGCGGTGTGCGGTGAGGACGGCTGAGGTGTACGGGCGGGTTACATGACCCGCCGCTGCGATCTCACCTCGACCAGCCGACTGGTGAGGGCTATAGCTAAGTCTCTGACGATGCGGCGTCTGGTTTCGACGCCGTAGCCAAACGTTCGCTGGCGAGCGCGCTCGCGAGAATGGCCTGAGTCAGAGCATCGACCTTTGCATCGACTGCGCGAATCTCTGCCCTTAATTCGGTCCGCAAGGCTTGCATGTCCACGCGAGTCTCGGTTCTCAAGTCTCGGATATCGGACTTCAGCCAGGCCAGCGTCCCGCCCACGGCGGCCAGCAGAAGCGGTAGCACGATCGCGGCGATGGCCAGCAGATCGGCAGTTTCGAGGGTCACGGGGCGGGGTTCCAGTCGCTTGAATCAAGTACAGGTCAAACGTATCACGATGACCCGAACGTGGCTGGAACCTGAGAGATGAACAGGTCCGGCGGAGGACGGGTCAAGGGCTACTCGGGCCTGGTCTCGCCTGTCGCCACAGCGCTCGGGCGCGAGAGTTCCTGCAGCGAGGCGGGCGTTGACGCCACGGCGGCTGATTGCTGCTCCTGGCGGCCCTCGATGCGGGCCAGAGCCTGAGCCATTTCAAACTGGCGAGCATCCAGCCTGTCGAGGCGAGATTCCAGTCTGTCGAGACGGGTGCCGTGGTCAGCACGCAGGTCGCGAAGGTCGCCGCGCAACACCTGTAGTTCGGCAGCATGCTGCTGGGCCATGAGTTCGAGACGTGCGTCCAGGCTGCGCCAGATGGCGACAGCCAAACCAGCTAAACCAACAAACAGGGCCCCGCCCGTGCCCAGAATCGTCCACGCTTCGGCGCTCATGCGGCGACGCTCCGGCGGGGTCGGGCATCGGATTCAACGTATCACGCTGCCGCCAACCAGCGGTCCCGTGCGGATGCGTCAGCTGGTGGGCGTGGGCTGGGACTCAGTTGCGGTAGGCGACGTCCCGGTTTCAGGCGCGTCGACTAGAGGTCCACGGGCCAACGCGCTCGCGAAAATAGCCTGTGTCAAGACGTCGACTCGCGCATTGACCGCGCGGATCTCGGCGCGAGTCTCGGTCCGAAGGTCTCGGATATCGGACTTCAGCCAGGCCAGCGTCCCGCCCACGACGGCCAGCAGAAGAGGTAGCACGATGCCGGCGATCGCCAGCAGATCGGCAGTTTCGAGGGTCACGGGGCGGGCTTCCAAGGGCTGGATCGCGTACGGGTCCAACGTACCACGCCGATATACAAGTGGCTGGAACCTGAAGGAGACGTTGCTGTCACGAGGACTGGCCAATCGCATGCGCGCCTAGAATGCGGGCGGCGCGTGGTGGATGGGCCCGGTGATGCAGAGTTTTCTGAGATCCCTGTTTGGCGCGGAGGATGCGGCCGAGGGCCGTGGCGGCGCGGCGTCGGGCGATGGCCGAGCGGCGTTTGGCGAGCACATTGTTCTGGAGGACTCGGCGCTCGAAATCCTGGGTGAGCGGTTTGGGCGGCGGGACCTGGGGAGTGGGCGGTTTCGGGCGGTGCCGGCGGAGGTTCGGGAGGAATTGGGCGGGTTCGGGGACGAGGCGCCGGACGCGGCGCGGCTGGTGCCGACGCGGGACGAGGTCTTCATCCGGATCACCGCGTCAATGGCGGAGATCCTGCAGCGAATGGCGCAGATCGAGGCCAATCCGCACCTTCGGACGTTCGTGCTGCTGACCGGTCCGACCGGCTGCGGCAAGACGACGATGGTCAAGACCTACTGTCACCTGGCCAACGAGCCGTGCGTGGAACTGACGTTCAGCGGCGACACGACATTGGCGGACTTCTTTCAGCGGACCGAGGTGGTGCGCGGCGACGCGGGGCAGTCGACGGTGGCGGCGCTGGGCCCGGCGGTGCAGGCGATGTTGCACGGGCACAAGCTGCTGATCAACGAGATCAACATGCTGCCGCCGGACCTGGTGAGCGCGCTGACGCAGGCCATGGATACGGGGCGGCTGGTGATCTCAGGGACGGACCTGGGGAATATCGAGATTGAGGTGCACGAGCAGTTTGGTGTGTTTGCGACGGCGAATCCGAACTACGTCGGGGCCGCGGAGATTGGGCGGGCGCTGCAGCGGCGGTTCGGCTGGGGGCTGGGCGCGATTCCGATGGGATTCCTGCCGGCGAACGAGGAAGCCGAGGCGGTGGCATTCGAGTTCGGACGGCTTGAGCTGGCGGAGGCGCTGGACCTGCGCGCGAATCCGTCAATCGTCGAACGCCTGGTGGGCGTCGCCGGTCAGCTGCGCGGGCACAACGAGCTGGGCGGAGCGATGCGGGACCGGATCTCGACGCGTTCGCTGGTTCACTGGCTGGCGCTGGGGCATGCGACGGGGCTGCCGCTGGCGGAGATCGGGGCGCAGGCCGTGCTCTCGATCGCGCCCGACGACCTGATGCAGCCGGTGGCGGAGACGACGCGGCAGGCGCTGGGACGCGCGGTGGCGTCCACGACGTATCCAGACGAACTGCGGCAAGCCTTGCTGGATGTCGAGCGACCGGAAGCAGGCGCGGCGGGGGCGGGACCCCCCCCGCCGCCCCGGGCCGGCGCGACCAGAGGTGGGGGGGGGGTAGGGGCTGGGCGGGGAGCGGCGGGGG
>VXPS01000385.1 GCA_009839425.1 Chloroflexota bacterium | reverse complement strand
GAGGTCGGAAACCGTGACCGGCGGGAGCGTGTCCGAGGGGGCCGGGCCGCCGTCGACAAAGTCCAACAGCGCCTTTGCCCATGCGCGAAAGCGCGGCGTGTTGAACGCGGCATGAAACTGCTCGTCCGGCCCGCGCCCGAATGCCTGGAAGGTGTCGACGTAGTTCGCGCCATCGAACGTCAGCACGTAGTAGCCCCGCGGCGCACCCTGGCGCTGCGTGGCATGCGGGATGTCGTCGTCGTCGAGGTCGCCGGCCCACCACGAACCCGAAACCGCCCCCGTCACGATCTGGTGAAACGGCGCCGGCCCCGTACCGGTCGCCTCCTGCCAGCCGGCAAAATGTTCGCCCGGCAAGATCTGTTCGATGGTGTGCGTGTGCCCGGACAGGCCGAGGGCCGGACGGTTGCCGATCAGGGCATGGAGGTCGGCAAGGTTGTCGATCTGGTGTTTCCGGGTCGTGGAGTCGGAAAAGCTGACAAACGGAATGTGCGTGTTGACCACGAGCAGTCGGTCTTCCGGCACATGGGCGAGGTCGTTGCGGAGCCAGGCGAGCTGCCGGTCGTGGATCACGCCGTTGTACGTGGGGCGGGCGTCCGGCGCACAGAAGGGATGATCGTCGATGCCGTTGCAGGGATAGCGGACGTCGTCCAGCACGATGAAGTGAACCTTCCCGATGTCGAACGAGTAGTACTCGGGTCCCCATTCCCGCCGGAACGTATCGAACGAATGCGCGTCACTGGCGGCGTCGAAATCGAGGTCGTGGTTGCCGGCGACGTAGTACTGGGGGACGCGGCCCTGCGCGATGATGCGCTTGAACCGGCCGAAGAGCGAGAGGTCGTCGCCCATGACGTCGCCTTCGAAGATCAGGCATTCGGTGGCCGCGTTGTCGCGCCCGGCCAGCATGGCACCGACGGTGTCGCGGACGTACGAGACTTCCCGGTTCGTATAGGGCTGGGTGTCACCGAAGATCAGGCACTCGAACTGAACTCCGACCGGATCCCGGATGAGCGGGAAATTGACTGCCGCGGGCAGCGGCCCGGTTGGCTCGATGCCGCCGAACCGAAGGTCGGGTGAGCCTGTGACCTTGTGGATGTAGTTGAACTGGGGGACCATGTCGTCGTCGAGCGGGACGGCATAATCCGCCGGTTTCGTAATGAACACGTTCATGTCGTCGTAGGCCGGCAAAGCGTATTCACCGGAAGGGTCGGTACGCACGACTTCCCGACCGTTCGAGACCATCACGTCGGGAATGCCGGGTTCAGCAGCATCGAGCATCGAATTGCCATTGCTGTCGAGAAATACCGTTCCGCGCACGACAGGCCCGCCGCCGCCATCGCGAACCACCGCGACGGAACCGAGGTAACTCGCGTCCTTGCCTTGAGGGCTGACGGCCGGCGTGACGAGCAACGCCGCCAGCGCGAGCGTGCCGATTCCCGGCGCTTTCCGTGGTGCCATGGTGCTGGTGAACTCTCGCACGGTTCCGGTCGCGGACGGTTTCAATGCGGCGGGAGTTCCCGGGTGCAGGACGTTCCAGCCATGGCAGCTGAAGGGCTTCGCTTACTCTGCCGGCAGCTCGACGGGGCCCAGGAGGCCGGCCTCCAGCAGTTCGGGTATGAACCCGAACATCTGCTTTTTCTCGATCCGGTCCGGGTAGAGGATCCCGTCAAGATGGTCGCATTCATGCTGCACGACGCGGGCGTGAAACCCGTCGGCCGTTCGGTCGATCAGCTGGCCCGCCGCGTCGAGGCCGCGGTAGTGAATTCGCGAGAAGCGCGGCACGAGCCCGCGCATGCCCGGCACGCTCAGACAGCCCTCCCACGCCTCGTCCGAATCTGCGCCTACCGGTGAAATGTTGGGGTTGATCAGGACCGTCATCGGGACGGGAGGTGCATCGGGATATCGAGGGTTGCTCTCCACGCCGAAGATCACGACTCGGAGCGGTACCCCGATTTGTGGCGCCGCAATTCCCGCGCCATCGCAGTCGCGCATGGTGTCGAGCATGTCGCCAATCAGGTCACCCAGTGCCGAGTCGCTGACGTCATCCACTGGATCGGACTTGCGCCGCAACCTTGGATCGCCCATCCGAAGGACATCGCGTACTGCCATCGCTGCTCCTTTCGTCACGTCCGGACCTGGCGATTGCCGGGGCACCATGCCAGACAGCCAACAGAGTGTAGATACTGTGGGCACTTATGAAATCAATCATCTGCGCGCCTGCTGAACGTGGGCCGGCCAAGGCCGAGGCAAAGCCAGCGGAAATGTCCCGCCCGGACTTGCCCCGAATGTCAACGGGAAACCCTGCCCCCGCGAACGGGATCAGCCGCCCGCTTCGAGAGTCCGCGTCGAGACCCGCGTCGCCGACGCAGGACCCGGACGCACCACCTCGATGGAGCGCATCCATATGAATTCGAACGCGGCGCGGGCGGCAATTCGTGAAGGCGCGGCCGCATCCGGTCTGCGTGTCGACGGGAACCTCAACCTGGTCGGCTGCGCGGACGTAGCGTTGCTGCCGGCCAATCTCCACGTCAGGGGAAGTTTGCACCTGAACAGCTGCACCGGTCTTGCAGAGTTGCCCGCCGGCTTGCGGGTTGGCGGCTACCTGGACGTGACGGGCTGCACCGGGTTGACAGGCCTGCCGAAGGACCTCGACGTCGAGGGCAATATCAACCTGTCGTACTGCCTGGGACTGGTCGGGCTGCCCGCCGGTTTCCACACCAAGGGCAGCCTGAGCATGGCTCACTGCACCGGGCTCTCCGGACTTCCGCCGGGACTGCGGACAGCTCGCCACCTCATCCTGACCCGTTGCACCGGTTTGGAAACTGTCCCTGCGGACCTCGTGGTCGGCGGAAATCTCGAACTGACCTACTGCACGAGCCTGGAAATG
>VXPS01000278.1 GCA_009839425.1 Chloroflexota bacterium | reverse complement strand
TCCGCACCGGGCAATTCGACGGCCCGATGACGCGAACCCGCTTGAGGTGGGGGTGAGTTACGCGGGACCGGAAAACCGGCCCCGGTCGATTCCAAAGCTGAAACGGATTTTGAGAGAAGGAGGAAATTGCCATGAAGACGACGGAACACGGCATCCAGGACAGCAGAGATGTGGAGAACATGTACCACATGCGGCTCATGACCCTGCTGCAAGAGCTGGTGCGGGAGCGGGGGTATAAGGGCGCGGCGCGGGTGCTGGAGATCGACCAGCGCACGGTGGCGGAGAGCGCGAAGACGGGACGGCTGTCGCGGCGGGCGCGGGAGGCCCTGGAGCGGGCCTTGCAGGAGGGCGTCGGCTCGGCGGCCGCCCGCCAGCGGGAGCGCAACGACAAGCTGGAGGAACGTGTGGAGGCGCTGGAGAGCGCAATGGGGGCTCTGCGCAGCGAGATGGAGTCAATGGGCAAGGAGGCGCGCAGGCGTCTGTCCAAGGTGGAGGGCGCGGTGGATGCGCTGGGGCGGGACGGTGACGTGAGTACGAAGACGACCGGGGCCGGTCACGCCGGCGCCGGTCCCTCCCGGCAGAGCGCTGATGAAGGAGGGGGCGGAACGCCGGAACGGGAAGGAAGCCCTGCGCCAAAATCCCCGACGTGGCGCGAGTATCCCGAACTGGTGACGCTGGAGGCCGCCGATGACGACGAGGAGGTCTTCGGCGAGGCGTGGCCGCTGATCGTCGAGTGGCGTGAGATGAAGGAGTCCCATCCCGACGAGGGAAAGGGTCTTGAGTGGCTCGCCGGACGGGAGCGGCTGCTGGAGGTGGAGCTGGCGCTGATGGAGGATCATGAGATGACGCTGCCCCCGGAGAAGCAGCCCTTGCACGGTCTCGACCGAAGCGGGCAGGTCAGCTGGCGGAGGAAAGCGCTCTTCGGCACGCGGAGAGCGCGGGCCAGGAGCGAGATCGTGACCTGGGTATGGCGGGTTCTCACTCTGAGGTGGCTGTGGACATTGCGGTGACGCTCCTCGTGCCAGGTGCGGGAGTGAACTCCGGGGCAATTTGCCGGGTGGTGGCACGCAGGGGGTCTTTACAGCCGTGCGGGTCGTACACAATGAACCCACTGTTTGGCTTTCTCCAAGGTTTCCGACCACAGAAACCTGGGTGCATGATCCCTGTTGCACGGGCTTCGCCCAAGAGGGAATGCTGGCGATGCGGAGTTTGACGTTGGTCCTCCGCAACCAGGACGGGCCGAATCGACGGAGTTGACACAAGGGCCTCCGTCTCCGGTCCAGTCCAGTGGGTTGGAGATTGACGTTGGTCCTCCGCCCGCAGGGCACTCGTCCGGCAAGTCGGAGTTGATCGCTCCGGTGGCTGGACACAGGTCTGACGGCTGGGGTATATCGCCTCGTCCGTCGGACCGGGGGAACGACGCAGTTCAAGCGCATCGTCCCCGGCAAGCTGGTCGAAGTGCGTCTGTCGCTTCGACCAGTTCAGCATGTCTGCGGCAAAGGCTGGCACACAGCCGCGCCGCAGCTTGGACACGCGCCGGTCTGCGTCGAGTAGCAGGCTGGCCGCTTCACGTCTCGCAGCTTTTCCCCATGGACGATTTGCGCCCTGGGCGAGCTGCGTCTTCGGCACGGCACGAGATTCAAGCAAGGAGGTATGCACATGGACGAATCACGGACTCATGCGGAGAGATACACGGGACCCAGTGCAGGGCGGATCGCAGACCTGCTGCCGCACCGGGTCAGCTTCGAGCGGGGCTGGTTCTGGACGACGTCGGTCTGTCACGGCGCACAGTCGGACGGGCTGGCGTTTCGGCAGAGGCCTGACGGCAACGGCATCGAGGTGAAGTGCTACACGGGGGGCTGCGGTCCCGGCGTGGTGATAACCGAGCTGGAGGAATTGGTCGGGCTGCCCATCTGGACGGCCTACGAGCCGGTCTCCGACGCACGGGCTAGGACCTCGGAGAAGAGGCCCTGGTGGAAGCGCAAGGCGGTCATCGTGGCCGGGGTCATCGCCCTGGTCGTGGCGGCGCCGCTGCTGACCCTCGACCTGGAGTTCTTCTTCCTGAACCTGTTCGGGCTGGGGATCGGGGCGCTGCTGCTCCGGCGGTTCATGCCCCGGCGTCCGGCGCGAAGATTCCGGCGCTGACTGAGCGGGCTACGGCCCCTCACAACCCATCCCAACACGCAAGGGTCGTCTCCATCCGGGGGCGGCCCTTCTTTCACGCCCGCAGGACGGGCGCGGATCGACGGCAACTCAAAGCAGATGCACTAAGGAGGTGCGTAATGACGACGGCGACACTGGTAGCAGGCAACCGGACGATGGAGACCACGGAGGCGCGTCCCAGGCGCAGCTTGGAGGAGCTGGTCGACCGGCTCATCGACGCGCTGTTCGCGGCGAACACGGAGACCGAGGCTGAGACCCCCAGCGCGACGCGGAGCATCCACGAGGCCCGCAGGCTCCGGCAGGCGGGGGACGTGGACACGGCGCTGGCGGTGCTCGGCGACGTGAACCCGACGACGGCCACGACGAGGGAGGTCCGCTGGGCCTTCTCCGAGTGGAAGGCGCTGGTGAAGCGGCGGTTCGGCGGCGGGGACGCGGCGCTCTACACCCAGGGCGCGGGACGGGCCGCCGCCCTGGTGCCCCAGGGCAACGGCACGCTGGAGGTGGTCGCGGCGCTGGGGATGCGCTGGCGGCCCGGCAAGCTGGTCTCGGAGCGCAGCCTCCGGGGGCTCAGGCCCCTGAACGCCTGCCCTGAGCCTGCGGAACGGGGAGGCGCGTGATGGTCGTCCAGAACGTGGACATCGCGGCGCTCAAGGCCCGCCACGACCTAGGCGACACGGTGGAGGCGGCCGGCGTCCGTCTCAGGGGACGGGGGCGCGTCCGCCAGGGCGT
>VXPS01000283.1 GCA_009839425.1 Chloroflexota bacterium | reverse complement strand
CCCCCCCCCCCCCCCCCCCCCCCCCGCCCCCCCCCCCCCCCCCCCCCCCCCCCTCGTGCTGCCCGAAGCAAGCGGGCGGCCTGGCTTTAGGAAGCCTCGACGGGGTAGGTCTCCTCGCCGTGCTCCGGTACGTCCAGACCGCTCATCTCCTCTTCGGGTGACGCTCGCAGGCCCATGGTGGCCTTGAGCGCGTGGAAGAGCAGGAGTCCGGTGCCCAGCGCCCAGAGGACCGCGACGACGGCGGCGATCAACTGCGCGACGAACTGGATCCCGTTGCCGGCGACGAAGCCGCTGACGCCGTACGTGCCGTCGGCAAAGATGCCGACGGCCAGCAGGCCCCAGACCCCGGCTACGCCGTGAACCGACGAGGCGCCAATCGGGTCGTCGATCTTCAGCTTGGTGTCGATGAACCACACACCGGCCAGCATGACGATTGCGCCAACCGCGCCTACCACCACCGCGGCCCAGGGCGCGATGAAGGCGCAGGGGGCGGTGACGGCGACGAGGCCGGCCAGCGAGCCGTTGGCCGTGTCGGCCGCGCTGATCTTGCCGCGCTGCACCAGCCGGATATAGGCGGCCGTGACCGCGCCGGTGGCGCCGGCCAGGAAAGTGTTGGCAATGATGACCGCGATGCGCGGGTCGTTGCCATTGACGGTGCTGCCGGCGTTAAAGCCGAACCAGCCGAAGAACAGGATGAAGGTCCCAATGACCACGTAGACCATGTTGTGGCCCTTGAGCACGCGGACCTCGCCGTTCGGTCCGTACTTGCCCATGCGGGCGCCCACGGTGTAAGCGCCGGCCAGGGCCAGCATGCCGCCGATGGTGTGGACCACGCCGGAACCGGCGAAGTCCACCGCCGCCGCGCCGATCCAGCTTTCCAGCTGCTCGCCGCCCAGCCAGCCGCCGCCCCACATCCAGTGCCCGTAGATCGGGTAGACCAGCGCGGTAACCAGGAAGCTGTAGGCCAGGTAGGCGGTGACCTTGGTGCGCTCGGCCACGGCGCCGGCCACGATCGTGGCCGTGGTGGCGGCGAACACCATCTGGAAGAACCAGAACATCGCGGTCGACACGTCATAGGCCTGGTTGACCAGGAAGAACCCGGAGTAGCCGATGAAGGCGTTGCCCTGGTCAAGACCCGGAAATGCGCCCGACCCGCCGAACATGAAGGCGTAGCCGAAGGCCCAGAACGAGAGGCCTCCCGCCGCGAAGTCCAGCATGTTCTTGGTCAGGTAGTTGACGGTGTTCTTCGCGCGGATGAGGCCGGCGCCCAGGAAGGCGAATCCGGCCTGCATGAAGAACACCAGGGCGCCGGAAAGCAGCGTCCATACGAAGGTGAGGCCAACGGTCGGGTCGGCCTCCAGCGTGGCCTCGCCCGACGGATCGGCCTGGGCGAAGACCATGTTGCGAATGAGCATGATGGCCGTGAGCGCAAGCAGCACGGCCGTCGCCGCGCGAATCGTCAGCGCCCAGCGGGGCGCGTCGCGCGTCCAGAGAAGCGACATCGTTGCGTATCTCCATGTAGAGAGAGAAAGGGTTGGATTCCGTGCCCGCGCGTCGTCGCCGGGAATCAACCATCGCCACGCGTCGTCATTGGGCGCCTGCGCCGCACCTGCCGTGGCGGCACGTTGGGGGCGCGCGCCCCGCGAGGATTCATCCTCGATCCCCGCGCTCCGGACGTTACATAGGCGGACTCACTAGACTCAGTTGGCGGAAGCTGGACAAGCCTAGCGCGCGGGCGTCAGAACTGTGAAACGCGGCTGCCTCTGGACTGACCGATTGCGCCACGGTTTGCGGTTTCCAAGTTCATCAAGGCCACGACAGCACGAGGCGCTCGAGAACTAAACTGACCGCCGAATTGCCTGCGATGGCAGCACCCTGACGCTATGCCAGTCGATATCACGATTCGAGGCGTACCTGAGGCGATGCGCGATGAACTCGCCGCCCGCGCCGCCTCCAGTGGCCTGTCCCTGGAGGAATTCCTGCGCGGCGAACTGGAACGAATCGCTTCGCGACCAGGGGTATCAACCTGGCTGGCGGTTGTGCGGGGCCGCAAGGCGCGATCACAGACTCGCGTCAGCCCGTCCGACATCTTGCGCGCTCGCGACGCGGACCGCGCCTGAGCGTGCCTGCGCCCGCCCGCGATTCGTTCGGCTACATCACCAGGTTTTCGCCGCCGTCCACGCCGATCACGTTGCCGGTGATCCAGGCGGCATCGGCCACGGTGAGCGCCGCGATGGCGCGGGCCACGTCATCGGTCGTGGTTATCCGTCCGGCCGGATTCATGCGGCGGGCCTGGTCGACCATTGCCTGGTTGCCGGGAATCTTGCGCAAGGCGGGCGTGTCGGTGACGCCCGCGCGGATGGCGTTGGCCGAAATGCCCTGCGGCGCCAGTTCCACCGCCAGTTGCCGGATGTGCTGTTCCAGCCCGGCCTTGGCGGCGCCCACGGGGCCGTAACTGGGCCAGATGGTCGAGGTGCCGGCGCTGGTCATGGCGTAGATGCGCGAGCCCGTGCGCATCAGGCCGCGCTCGACCAAATCCTGCGACCAGTAGACGAGCGTGTGGGCCATCAGGTCGAGCGTCATGTCCATCTGCTTGGGGGTTACGCCAGGCAAGTCGTCGCTGCCCACGTAGGGCACGGTGGTGCCAAAGGCGATGGAGTGCAGCAGCACCCGGATCGGCGGCTCGCCGCCCTGCACGTCTTCCGTGATCGCGTCCAGCACCCTGGTTCGCGCGGCCGGGCTGCCGGCGTTGACGTTGAAGAAGCGCGCCTGGCGGCCGAGAGCCTCGATGTCCTGTTGCACCGCGTCCGCGAGATGCTGGGTATTCCGCCGGTCGAAATGCACACCCGCCACGTTCATCCCGCAGCTGGCCAGGTAGCGGGCCGTGGCGGCCCCGAATCCGCTGGATGCGCC
>VXPS01000177.1 GCA_009839425.1 Chloroflexota bacterium | reverse complement strand
GCTTCCAGCTTCATGGCCAGCAGGTGTTCGGCCGAGGCACCGGTGATGATCAGGTGCGGTGAGTCAAACACGACCGGAGCCCGTTGGTCCGGCGCCGACGGACGGTAGGCGGTGGCCTGTTCGTTCAGCCAAGTGGTCGGCAGTCCGTGCCGTCGGGCGATGGTGCTGACCGCGGTCAGCACGGCCTGGTGGCCGTCGTCGATCCGGGCACCGACCTCATGCGGTGCCCGGTCGCGCTGGTAGGCCATGGTCATCGCTACCCCACCGATGATGTAGATGCATGCGCGGACCCGCGCCCGCGCGAGTTCATCTGCGAGTTCCTCGAAGAGCTGGTGCAGGGTGTCACGGTCAAGCGCGCCGGGCGGATTACGGGACCCAGGCATGGCGCTCTCCACCGCGGGCATCTAGGTCGCGCGGGTCCGGCAGCGCGCCGTGGCGGATGAAGGCAGCCGGTGCGTACAGGATCGCGTTCCGCCGCATGAACGGGATGTCAGGGAGAACCCAGGTGCGGTCGAGGAACCGCTCGGGATCGTCGATCCAGGGCGGCAGGTCGTGCCCGTGCAGCCGGGCGACATGTTCGGCCATGGCAGCGATGAGCGCATCCCAGCGGGTGTAGGTGAGCGACGGAGCCGCTGCAAGGACGTCAGCCTGGGCCTCGGCCGGCAGGTCGTGGAACCGGCGGGGCAGATCATGCAGAATCGCCCGTTCCAGGTCGGCGGCCGGCCAGCCGCTGCGGACGGCGTCGGCGTAGGTCTCGAGCGCTAGGCGGAATTCGGTCATGCGAACCGCGCCAGTCCAGTCAGCGTGCGCGTTGGGGGTGTCGAACGACGTGGGCAGGTTCGTGGAAACTTCTAGTTTGCACGTTATGAAAAATCTCGGCGTGTTTCACAGTTCGCCGCCGTCAGCCAATAGTTGAGCCCAAACCCTAGGTTAACCATGAGGTGATCGTTTCGATCAACTCGCGCGAATACTCTCAATGCCGGATGGTGGAGCCGAGGGGGGTCGAACCCCTGACCTCGTGAATGCCATTCACGCGCTCTCCCAACTGAGCTACGGCCCCGATCCTCCGGCGGGTTCGCTGGATTGTGTGCAAACGAATGCAGGCGCGCAACCTGTCGGCGCTATTCGTCCTCCAGTGCTTCGTCCTCAATGGTCGGTTTCGGAGAGGGTCCGAGCGTCACACTATCGGTGTCGTCTTCGAACTCATCTTCCTCTTGCTTGGCCTCATCGGCAGCGTCGTCCACGACGTCATCACTGGCGACATCGGTCTTTTGCACGGCCGCCGCCGTCCTCTGCTGCATGATTCGGACCTCGTTTCCGCATTTCGGGCACTTGGGCGGTGACTTGTTGAGGTCGAAGAAGAGAATGCCGCAGTCGCTGCAGGCGCGTTTCTCTCCAAGATCGAGTTCCGGCACGATACAAGTCCTTCGTGGAAATCGGTGCGGCGGGGACGCCCCTTTGCCACGATCGCCTGTGCGAGTCAAAGCCTGCGACGCGCCGGCGCAGCGGACGGCCGACCCCGGCATCCCCAGCGGGGCCGGAGAATTCCGATCGGTGGCAGATTTCCGGGGCATACGGGCCATTGTCACGCGGCATACGGTGCTCCCGTTCGCCCGCACGCCAAGCCCCGGAGCCAGCTGGCCAGCGGCCGTGCACAGACCAGCGGAACCAGGATCGGCCGTCGCCAGGCGTCTGGCCCCGCCGTCTAGCCGGTTGGCCGCAGTATCCGACCTGCTCCCCGGAATAGGGATCTCCCAGCGACACCAAGGAGATTCGCGGGCGTTTGTTCGGTCATGCTATCGTGGCGTCGCACGATATCCGTGCTGTCCAATCACGCGAATCCGTCGCCCCTTTCCACAGCCTGGGGCCGTCCCTCGCCAAGGAGCACTTCTCATGAACCATCTGGTCCGCGGTGCCGCTGCCGCACTCTTCGCCGCCGTCATGTTTGTTGCCAGCCTGAGCCCGGCACTCGCCGCCGACATCGAGGTCATTCACAGCGAAGAGACGGTGCAGGTTGCGCCGGCGGACGCATGGGCCCGCGTCGGCGGCTTCTGCAACCTCGCGGACTTCCTTAGCCTCGTCGTGACCTGCGAGATCATTGCCGGCGACGGCGGCATGGGCTCCGTCCGACGCCTTGAACTGGCCAACGGCGAAGTCGTGGATGAACCGATGGTCGCCGCGGGGCCGATGCACTACACCTACGCGATGACCGCCGGTTTTCTCGCCGGCATCCAGTACCATGGCACCTTCATGGTGACCGCCGGTGCGGAAGCGGGAACAAGCGTCGTGAGCTGGACGGGCGTGTTCGATCGTTCAGCCATGCCCGACATGGCCGCAGCAGACGATCTTGCCGCCGCACTGAACGGTATCTATGCGGACGGCGCCAAGGAAATGGCGGCGTTCGTTTCCCAGTAGTCAGTTAACCCGGACGGGGCGGGGCGAGCGCGCCTGCCCCGTTCACGATCGCCCAACGGTCCTGTTTCGGGATTTGCCCCTTCGGATAAGTCCGGCGCTCCCTGCCACCGGCCGGACTTACGCGCCCCTTCCACAGCAGCCATCAAGTCGATCCACCTGTATGGATCGACCTGTCACCCTGCAGCATGATCGTCACTAGTGGAACGTTGGTTCGGTGTCCGGGAGCCCGGACGGGAATGCTTGGGACGCCAGCGGATCGCTCGGATACCCGCGGGATGGAGACGTTGGACGGCGTCGACGGCCCGAGGAAACTCGCCGAAGGCACGCAACCGGGATTTGGGCGCAGGCGTCTGCGCCGCCTACCTCGGCGGGACGCGGGACCGCTCCTACTCGGAGGGCTCGGCCTGCCGCTCGACCAGTGACCGCAAGAGCATGGGCTCGGCCGTGTCCTCGGCCGCCTTTTGCTGTTCCTCTTCCTCGCGTGCCCGCTCCCGGTCGAGCCAGCGCTTCGA
>VXPS01000430.1 GCA_009839425.1 Chloroflexota bacterium | reverse complement strand
GTCACCAACCACCTGCCAGTTCCACACGCCCCAGTTGATCTGCTCCATGACGGTGCCGTCGCGCCGCGCCTTGTTGTAGAGATAGCTTGCCGCCCGGACGCCGCCCGCTCCCGGCATGTTCTGCACGATGACCGTCGGGTTCCCGGGAATGTTCCTGCCGATATGCCGCGCCAACAGCCGCGAGTAGGTGTCGTTGCCGCCGCCGGGTGAAGACGAGACGATCAGGCGGATCTTCTTGCCCTCGTAGAAGTCCGCGGCCCCTGCCGAGCCCGCGCCGAACAGGAACAGCGCGAGCACCACGAGACTCATTACTGCCTTCATTGTCACCTCCCAGGACATTTTTCGGAATCCTGCATCAAGCACCCGAAAAAGACAACACGGCGAACCTGCCGCCAAACGCGAAGGGCGCCGGGAACTCGATGTCCCCGGCGCCCCTGGCTATAACGCAACACCCTGCAGCCGGGTCAGCGCTACTTCTTGCCCTTGGGGTTGAAGATCTGCGACACGATGGCCTTGTCCTCCGGCGAGGCGCCCAGCGAGTCCTTCCACATCTTTTGCAGGTCCGCACCGCTGGTGGGGTCCACGTCGCGGCCGAGCTTCTTGCCTTCCGCGATGAACTTCGGGTCCTTCATGGTGGCGTCAAACGCCTTGCGCACGAGCGCGACCCGGTCCGCCGGGACTCCCGGCGGAAAGGAGTACGGACGGCCGTAGCGAGAAAGCAGGAAAGTCGCCCGCACCAGGTTCTTCTGCTTCTCGGTCTTGGCCAGGTCCTCGAGCAACGGAGCATTCGGGAACTCCGGGGCCTTCTCGCCCTTCACCGTGCCGGTCTGGGCGAGCATGACGATGTCCCCCGCCTTCCACATGTCCCCGAGCTGATCCATGAACGAAGAGGTCACGTTGCCCGAGACGTCCACCTCGCCCTGCCGGAACGCGAGGCTGTACTGGCGCGCGCCGGGATAGCCGAAGACGTACTCGAACAGCGTTTCGCCGCGCAGCTTCTCCAGAATGTTTCCGATCACGAACCCGCTGGACTGGTTTCCGCTGATACCCACCCTGGCCAGCTTGCCCGACTTCTTGATGTCGTCCAGCGATTTGAAGCGATCCTTGCGGCTGTAGATCAGGCCGTTCTCGATGATGATGACGCCGATGGCCTGCATTTTGTTGAAGTCGAACTGGCTGCCACGAGCCTTGTCACCCACCACCTGCCAGTTCCACACGCCCCAGTTGATTTGTTCCATGACGGTGCCGTCGCGCTTCGCCTTGTTGTAAAGGTAGCTCGCCGCCCGCACGCCGCCCGCTCCCGGCATGTTCTGCACGATGATGGAAGGGTTCCCCGGTATGTGCCTGCCGATGTGCCGCGCCAGCAACCGCGAGTAGGTGTCGTTGCCGCCCCCGGGCGAGGACGAAACGATCAGCCGGATCTTCTTGCCCTTGTAGAAGTCCGCCGCCCCCGCGTTTCCAGCTCCGAACAGAAACAACGCGAGCGTCGCGAGACCCAATACTGCCTTCATTGTTACCTCCCAGGTTTTTGCCGATGTCCGGGGCCCTCCGCAAACGAGAGCCCCCGCCCGAATCGTTACGAACCGGGCATTATAAGGAGCCGCCCGCGAGCCTGTCAACAACAACGCCGGATGCCGCAACGAGAAAGCGCCGGGAACTTTCGCTCCCGGCGCCTCCTTGCAGTACCGTCGAAACGGGGTCGCGATACCCTACAGCCAGATGTCCTTGATGATGGCCACGTTCTCGGCCGGCGCGCTGAGGACGTCCTTCCAGAGCTGCTGGAGCTCGGCTCCCGTGGACGGGATGATGTCGCGCTTGCGCCTCTTGGCCTCCGCCAGGAACTTGGGGTCGTTCATGGTGGCGGTGAAGGCCTTGCGCAAGAGCTCGACCCGATCCTTGGGCGTACCCGGCGGCATTGCGTAGGGACGGCCGTAGTGGGTGAGGCCGAAGGTCACCTTGATGAGTTGCCGGTGCTCGTCGGTCTTGGCGAAGTCCAGCAAGGTCGGCGTGTCCGGGAACTCCTTGGTCCGTCCTCCCTCGGGCGTTGGCGCCTGCACCAGCATGGCGATCTTGCCGTCGTCCCACATATCGCCGAGCTGGTCCCTGAACGAGCCGGGTGTGTTGCCGGAAGACTGCACCTCACCCTGCCGGAACGCAAGGCTGTACTGGCGCGCGCCGGGATAGCCGAAGATGTAGTCGAAGATCTTCTTGCCGACGAGCTTCTCCATCACCTTGCCCATGGTGTGGCCCAGCGACTGGCGCCCGCTGTTGCCGCTGGTGATGAGCTTCTTGGAGGCCATCACCGACTCCCAGGTGGGGAACTCGCTCTTGCGCGTGAACAGGATGGCGCTTTCGATGGCGGCGACGCCGAGGGCGTTTATCTTGTTGAAGTCGAACCGCGCGCGCTTGTCGCCGACCACCTGGTGGAACCACACGCCCCAGTTGATCTGCTCCATCACCGTGCCGTCCCGCTTGGCCTTGCGATAAAGGTAGTCCGCCGCCATCACGCCGCCCGCGCCGGGCATGTTCTGCACGATGATGGAAGGATTGCCCGGAATGTGCCGGGAGATGTGTCGGGCGATCAGCCGGGAGTAGGTATCGTTACCGCCGCCCGGAGACGACGACACGATCAGGCGTATCTTCTTGCCCTTGTAGAAATCCGCGCCATGGAGCGGACCGGATATCATGACAGCCACAATCAACGCCGTCATGGCCATGAATAGTCTCATCTGTACCTCCTGATAGGGTTGATCACTCGCACCGGGAAACTTTTTTCACGTATCTCACGGAGTGTCAACCCAAAGGGCGCGCATCCCCCTTTTTGGGAGCGCCGCGTCTCCGCACGGCCTCCACTCGATACCCCCACAGGCATGTGATATGACGACAATGACTTCACGGAGCCCGTGGAAGTCCATTCCGAGAAGAGACGCTGGATCTTATA
>VXPS01000154.1 GCA_009839425.1 Chloroflexota bacterium | reverse complement strand
AGGAATTTGCGGAAGTAGGTGCAGATCTGGGTCCACCAATTCCACCCCATGCGCCGGTCGAGCGGCCGGTTCACGAGCGCCTGGCCCAGGGCGTCAGGAGCCGCTTGTAGTAGTCGACGGCGCCTTCCAGCTTGGCCTGCTGAATGGCGCCCGCGGGGTCGACGTGCTTGGGACACACCTCGGAGCACTCGCCCACGAAGGTGCACTCCCAGATGCCTTCGTTCTGAAAGATCACGTCCTGCCGAATCTGTTTGCCCTGGTCGCGAGAGTCCAGGTTGTAGCGCTGGGCCAGGGCGAGGGCCGCGGGTCCGATAAAGTCGTCGACCCTGCCAATCACCGGGCAGGCCGCGTAGCAGAGCATGCAGTTGATGCACATGCTGAACTGCTTGTAGCGGTCCAGCTGGATCGGCGTCTGCATGTATTCGGCGCTCAGGTCGTCGGCTTCGTCCTCGCGCACCAGGTAGGGCTTGACGTGGTCGAGCTTCTCCATGAAGCCATTCATGTCGACCACGAGGTCGCGCTCCACCGGGAAGTTGATGAGCGGTTCCACTCGAACCGGTCCGGGCATGTGATCGCGCAGGAACGCGGCGCACGTGAGCGACGGTTCGCCGTTGACCTGCATGCCGCAGGAGCCGCAGACGCCCATGCGGCAGGACCAGCGAAAGCTGAGTGAACCGTCGATGTAGTTCTTTACATAATTCAACGCGTCCAGGACGACCCAGTCGTCGTGGTAGGGCACGTCGTAGGACTGGAAGGTCGGGCCGCCGTTGTCTGGCCGATAGCGAAAGACCTCGAGCTGGATTGTCGTTTCGCTCACGATGCGGACTTCCCATCCTTTTCAGTTGACGACCCGTAGACCCGCTCCGCTGGCGGCCAACGAGTGATGACGACGTCTTTGTATTCGATTCGCGGGTCGCCGTCGGTGCGGTAGGCCATGGAGTGCTTGAGATAGTTGGCGTCATCGCGGGCCGCGTAGTCGGTCCGCTGATGGGATCCGCGCGACTCGGTGCGATCAAGGGCCGCGTGGGCCAGCGCCTGCGAGATGTCGACCATGCAGTCGAGCTCGAGCGCGCTGATGAGTTCGGTGTTGTAGACGGGACTCGAATCGTCGAGGGATATCCGAGTCACACGGTTCTCAAGCTCGCGAAGCGTCCCGCAGCAGGCGGATAGCGAAGCCTCGTCGCGAAATATTCCGGCGCCGGCTTCCATGGCCGTGGTCAGGTCGTCGCGAATGACGGCAATGCGCTCTCCGCCCGATGGGCGCGCGCGAAGCTCCTCAATGCGGTCGCGCTCCGCGCTCACCTGGCGATCCACCTCCGGCCCGTCCGATAGCTGCTGGCCGCCGACCGCGTCCGCCGCGTGGCGGCCGGCGCGCGCGCCGAACACCACCAGTTCCGTCAGCGAGTTCGATCCCAGCCGGTTGGCACCATTGATGCTGACACAGGCGCACTCGCCGGCGGCGTACAGGCCGGGGAGGGTCGTTAAGCCGTGCACGTCGGTGTCGATACCGCCCATCATGTAGTGGACGACGGGCCGCACGGGGATCGGCTCGACGACCGGATCGATCCCGGCGTAGTTGGATGCGAGCTCTCGCACAAACGGAATCCGGGTGTCGATTAGGTCTTCGCCGAGATGCCGCACATCGAGATGCACATAGTCCCCATAATCGCCCTGGAACGTCCGTCCGGCGGTCTGCTCGTGCATGAACGCCTGCGACAGGCGGTCACGCGGGCCCAGCTCCATCGTCCGGTTCTGAGGGTGCCGCGGGTCGTGGATGTCCAGCGGCTCGCCGAGGTCGTAGTCCTGCAGATAGCGGCGGTTCTCCGTGTTTAGAAGAATGCCGCCCTCGCCGCGCGAGGCTTCGGTGATCAGGATGCCGGTGCCGGGCAAGCCGGTGGGGTGGTACTGCACGAACTCCATGTCCTTCAGCGCCACACCGGCGCGATAGGCCAGGGCCAGGCCGTCGCCGGTCTTGATGGAGCCATTGGTCGTGAACGGGAAGATCCGGCCGAACCCGCCCGTGCAGATGATGACGGCGTTGGCACGGAGCACGTGCAACTCGCCCGTGCGCAGTTCCAGGGCCACGCAGCCCTGGCAGCGGCCGTCTGCCACGATCAGGCTGGTGGCGAAGTACTCGTCATAGCGCGAGATCTGGCTGAATTGCAGCGAGGTCTGAAAGAGCGCGTGCAGCACATGGAAGCCAGTCTTGTCGGCCGCGTACCAGGTGCGTTCGATCTGCATGCCGCCGAACGGGCGAACGGCGACGTGCCCCGAGTCTTCGCGGCTCCACGGACAACCCCAGTGCTCCAGCTGGATGAGTTCACGCGGTGCCTCGTCCACGAACATCTCGACGGCGTCCTGGTCGGCCAGCCAGTCGGAGCCGCTGATCGTGTCGTAGATGTGGTGTTCGCGAGCATCGTTGCCCTTGATCACCGCGGCCATGCCGCCCTCGGCGGCCACGGTGTGGCTGCGCATGGGGTAGACCTTGGACACGAGGCCGATTGAGAGATCGGGGTTGGATTCGACAACCGCCATAGCAGCGCGAAGGCCGGCGCCGCCGGCCCCGATGACGAGAATGTCGTGTCGGATTTCGTTCACGAAAGTGATCTTAGGGACGCCGGGCAGGGGCCGCAATCGACCCACGCGGTCCGTCCGATTCGGCCGGTCGAGTCACGTACGCGTCCCGTCGAGCGCGGCTCAGGATCCGTCACGCGACGTCTCTCGAGACGACCGGCCGGAGCGCCTGAGATCGCCCAGCATATCGGGGCGCCGCTCGAGGAGAGCCAGGAGCGCCTGCTTGGTGGCGTCCCGGCGCTCCTGCGCTTCCGAGTCTTTGGACGCGTCCAGCGCACGCAGCTCCGCGAGCAGATCGGCGGCCTCTAGCTCGGGGTCCGCGGCCGGCCGGGGGGGGGCGCCCCCCCCCCCCCCCCCAACCACCCCCCCCCC
>VXPS01000304.1 GCA_009839425.1 Chloroflexota bacterium | reverse complement strand
CCACCGTGTCCGCCTCGCGGGGCCGCGGTGGGGGGTGTGGTGACTGGGACGACCCCGCCGCTGTGCCCCCCCCCGCCCCGGGCCGTCCGCTCGCTCTGGCGGTCGTTGATCTCGTTCCGCAGGATGGAGGCGTACTCGATCGGCCTGAGCACGTGGATCTCGTTCACGCGCCAGGCGATCTGGGGCTTCCAGAATATCGCCTCCAGCGCGCCTCGTGCCGCGGACGGCGTCATCACGGGATAGCTCACCCGCTCGACCTTCATCTCTGGACGAGTGAAGCAGGCGTAGTCCCCCCAGAACTTGATTTCTAGGAGCGGCGGCTCACGATCCATTCCCTTTCCTCCTTACTTGATGTAGTGCCCATCCGAAGGCTATTCTCATACCCGACTGCCAGTCAAGCTCTCTTGAAGGGGGATCCGTAGATCCGCAGACGACCATGCGCCTGCACGGGTAGGCGAGGATTGAAACACTTGTTGTAGCGCCAGCACCCATGCCAGGTCTCAGCAGCGCTGGAGGCTACGCATCACGCGATCAACTCCGGGTTTGCCTCGACGATTCCTCGCACGGAGTCGTAGCGGCCCTGCCAGCGCCCGAGCTCCCTGAAGCCGGGAAGCTCGGTGACGTAACCCTCGGTCGTCAGCCGCTCGTACTCCCTGCGGCGCAGCGAGACGGTGTAGGGCTGAAGGCGCCGGAGCGCTGTTCGTGGTGACCCCTGCCGGTCTCTCAGTTGATCGACGAGGCGCTCAATGGCAGCGCTCTGGCCTTCGGGCCAGTCCACGATGACGTCGCAGGTGTCCTCGTCAATCATGCGAAACCTCTCTGCCACCAAGGGGAAGTCGAGGGCGGTGCGCGCCTCCTGGACCCCGTGCGCATCTGCCGGGATGCGTTCGGCCATGCGCTCGAAGTAGGCGCGCAGGACCCGGAGGTCATCGGGGGGTGCGTCCGGAAATAACGCCCGGACCTCCCTGGCGGTATCCCTGCCGGTCTCATAGGCGCCCGGCGGAACCCTGCCATCCGGTGAGGCGAAGACGACGACCTGACCCTGCCCATCAAGCTTCCCCTCTCGATTGCAGCGGCCGGCCGCCTGGATGACGGCGTCAAGGGGCGCCTCCGCGCGAAACACCGTCTCGAAGTCGAGGTCGACGCCTGCTTCCACGACCTGCGTGCTGACCACGAGACAGGGCTCCCCTTCCCTGAGGCGCCGACGGATTTCTTCGATCACCTGGCTGCGGTGTGCGCCGCAGAGCAACGTGGACAGGTGGAGGGCATCCCCATCGCCAAGAGCGTCGAGTAGCTCCATCGCGTGGCGCTTCGTGTTCACAATGGCAAGGGCACTGCGTTCCTCTCGCATCCACCCCGCGACCTCGTTCCACTGCCGTGGCACGTCCGCCTTCCACGTGTACTTCACGCGCTCGAGCGCTTCGAAGTGCCGCGCGTGATCGGGCACGAGCTCGCATGCGTCGACCTCACGGAGTTCCTTGATGAGATCGAAGGCCGGCTGAGTAGCCGTGGATAGCACGACGCTGGCTCCGTAGTTTTCGATCAGTCGGCGGAGCCCGTCGAGAATCGGGGAGAGTAGGCCGGGCGGCAGCGCCTGCGCCTCGTCGAGGATGACCACGCTCCCGGCGAGGTTGTGGAGCTTGCGCGTCTTGCCCCGGCGGTTGGAAAAGAGGCTCTCGAACAGCTGCACGGTCGTGGTCACGACAATGGGCGCGTCCCAGTTCTCGGAGGCGAGCCGCTGCCAGACGGCGGCCTCGGAGTAGCTTTCGTCGTCGCTCCCCATGTCGGCAGTCTCAGCGCCCGCCGAGTGGTGTTCCAGGACGACGCGGTCGTCCCCGAAGACATCGCGGTAGACCCCCGCCGTCTGCTGGGTGATGGTGGTGAAGGGCACGGCCACGACGACGCGACGGAGGCCATGCTCGATGCCGTGGCGCAGGGCGAACGCCATCGCCGAGCGTGTCTTGCCGCCGCCGGTGGGGACGGTCAGCCTGAACATGCCTGGCGGACTGCTCGCAGCCTCGACGCAGCTCCGATGAACATCCCGCCTTACGCGATTCACGGGGCTATCGGCGCCCGGAGGCTGTCTATTCAGAAACGCCTCGTAGCGTTCCCACAGGTTCGGAAGGGTGAACCCCTTCCCGCGCTCGGGAGGCGCCCCGCCGAGCTTGTGAGCCTCGGTGTCCAGGCTGTCGGCGTCGACGAGGGCGGAGTAGGTCATTCGGAGGAAGAACTCGGCGTCGCGTTCGGCCGCGACGAACGGAGGAAGCGTTGGAGCAGAGTGGCCAGTGAGGTCGGGCATCACCTCCCGGAGCGCGGCAATCGCCCTTGACGGGCCATCGAGCTTCCGCTTCTCGCTCAGCCAGGGCTGAAAGTCCCTGAACCGGTCCTTGAGCCCGCCGTGGTGCGCGTGGATCAGCAGGCTCACCAGACCAGGCTGTCCAGCAGCGCCCTCTTCCAGGAGGACACCGGCGCACTTGTGATCGAGGCCAATGCGCTCGCGAGTTCCCGCTTCGCACTCAAGCAGGTGCCGTTCCCAGCGCGGGTCGGCCTTTCCGACGTCATGCCAGAGGCCAGCCAGAAATGCGACTTCGCCTCCACCGAACAGGCGGGCGAACTCTTGGGAGAGCGAAGCGACGTTGCGAAGGTGCTCCACCAGCAACTGGCGCTCACCGTGGACGTTTGCGGAGTGAGCGTAGAGAACCGGCCCCATACCGCAAAGCATACTGGAGGACTACAGGCTGGATTCGGGGGGGCAACTCCACGCTTCTCGCTCTCCATTAGCCAGTTGTTCGAAGAGGCAGGCGTGTACCTGCGGCTCCCCGCCCTCACCCCGCAGATCGCCCCTCGCCGCGCTTCTCTTCGCCGAGCGCCAAGACGCCGACCAGCAATAGCGGGTGAGGCGTTTGGGCTAGGCCCCGTAAGCGCTACGTGCCGCCTCAATCAGGCCCCGGAG
>VXPS01000383.1 GCA_009839425.1 Chloroflexota bacterium | reverse complement strand
GGTGAACCTGCGTGCGGGCGGTCGGACGCCGGTTTCAGGCGCGTTGCGGGCGGCCATCCTGCTGGCGCTGGTGCTGGGCCTGGGCCGCTACGTGGAGGCGATTCCGCACGCGGCGCTGGCCGGCATCCTGATGAAAGTCGGCTGGGACATCATCGACTGGCGGTTCCTGACCCGCATCCACCGCGTGCAACGCGAACACCTGCTGGTGATGCTGATCACGCTTGGCCTGACGGTGTTCCTGGACCTGATCACGGCCGTGGCCATCGGGCTGATCGCCGCCGGGATGGCCAGCGCGCGGCAGTTCGAGCGACTGCAGATGGACAGCGTGGTCTCGGTGCCGCTGCTGGACCGGAGCTTCTTCGGCGCCCAGGACGACGAAGAGACGGCGGATGCCTTTTCGGCGCGGGTCGGCCTGGTGGCGCTGCGGGGCAGCTTTACGGTGGCGTCAGCGAACAAGCTGATCAGCACGATCAGCGTGGACGTGCGCGATCACGAGGTGGTGATCCTGGACTTTTCCGACACGGTGTACATGGACGACAGCGCGGCGCTGGTGGTGGAGCAGCTGATCGACTCCGCAATGGCCGAGAGCACCGAGGTGATCGTGATGGGCCTGGAAGGACGGTCAGCGATTACGCTACAGGCGCTGAACGCGCTTCAAGAGGTCCCCGACGACCGAATTGTGAAGACCATGGACGAGGCGCGGGAAGTGGCGCAGCGGTTGCTGGAGGACTAGCGAGGCGGCAGCCCGCGCCGGTCAGGCGGGGGCGACCTCGTTGAGGCGGCCGGTGGCGCAATCGTAGATGAAGCCGCGGATGCGGTCGCGGTGCGGGAGGAAGGGGCTGGCCCGGAGGCGGGCGATGGAGTCGCGGACGTCCTGTTCGAGGTCGTTGAAGGGTTGGAAGGAGAACGCTGGGCGCCGGCCGGTGTCGGCTTCGATGGCGTCCTTCAACGCATCGTCAGTGAAGGTCTGCATGCCGCAGTCGGTGTGGTGGACGAGCATGATCTCGCGGGTGCCGAGCAGGCGCTGGGAAATGACGAGCGAGCGAATGACGTCCTCGGTGACCACGCCGCCGGCGTTGCGGATGACATGGGCGTCGCCCGGGGCCAGTCCCAGCGCCTGATACACATCCAGGCGGGCGTCCATGCAGGCCACAACGGCCAGCCGGCGGGCGGGTTGGGCGTGACCGCCTTCCTCACGGAACCCGGCAGCGAAACGGGCGTTATTCGCGAGGATGTCGTCGACCGCTGACACCCGAACCTCCGTTAGCCGATGGCCGCTTCCACCGCGCAGAGGCGCGCCAGGTCGGCGGCGCGGTTGGTCTGTTCCCAGGGGACGTCGGCCAGGTCGTCGCGGCCGAAGTGGCCGTAGGCGGCCACCTGCCGGTAGAGCGGACGACGCAGGCCAAGGTCGCGAATGATGACGCCGGGGCGCAGGTCGAAGACCTCGCGGACGGCGGCTTCAATGTCGCCGTCGGGCACCGTTCCGGTTCCAAACGTCTCGATGTTGACGGAGACGGGTTCGGCCTTGCCGATGACGTAGGCCAGTTGCAGCTCAAACCTCTGGGCCAGGCCGGCCGCGACGACGTTCTTGGCGACCCAGCGGGCGGCGTAGTTGGCGGAGCGGTCGACCTTGGTCGGGTCCTTGCCGGAGAACGCGCCACCGCCGTGGCGGGCCATGCCGCCGTAGGTGTCCACGATGATCTTGCGGCCGGTGAGGCCAGCATCGCCCATGGGACCGCCGATGACGAAGCGGCCAGTGCCGTTGACGATGAAGCGGGTGTCGTCGTCGATCCACTCGGACGGGACGATTTCGCGGATGACGTTCTCGACCAGTTCGCGCTCGATGGTGTCGCTGTCGATCTCGTCGGCGTGCTGGGCGGCCAGCGCGACCGTGTCGACGCGGGCCGGTTGCCCATAGCGGTACTCGACGGTGACCTGGGACTTGCCGTCGGGCCGCAACCAGGGGAGCGTGCCGTCCTTGCGGACGGCGGCCAGCTGGCGGGCGGCGCGGTGGGCCAGGGCGATAGGCGCCGGCATGAGTTCCGGCGTCTCGTCGCAGGCGTAGCCATACATCATTCCCTGGTCACCGGCGCCCAAGCCTTCGACCTCGGCGTAGTCGCCGTCCAGGTCGCGCACTTCGAGCGCTTCGTCGACGCCCATCTTGATGTCGGCCGACTGTTCCTTGACGGAGACGGCCACGCCGCAGGTCTCGGCGTCGAAGCCGTGATCCGAGTGGGTGTAGCCGATTTCGCCGACGGTGCGGCGCACCACCTTGGGGATGTCCACGCTGTCGCCGCCGGCGGTGATCTCGCCGAACACGAGCACCAGGCCGGTGGAGGCCGCCGTCTCGCAGGCCACGCGGGCCTTGGGATCGGCGTGGAGGTAGGCGTCCAGAATCGCGTCCGAAACCTGGTCGCAGAGCTTGTCGGGGTGGCCCTCGGTTACGGACTCGGAAGTGAACAGCAGGCGGGCGGCCTGCGCGAAGGTGCTACTCAATGTGCTCTCCCATGCTGTCGCCGAGTGTGGGTGCCGTGCGACCGCGGCCTGACTACGTGCCTTCCTGCCAGCCGGACAGGTAGGCGGCCTGCTCGGCGGTGAGGGTGTCGATTGCCACGCCCATTGCCTCAAGCTTGACCGAGGCGACCTGGCGGTCGATGTCGGCGGAGACATCGTAAACATCCGGGGCCATGTCGTGGGCGTTTTTGGCCAGATGTTCGAGGGCCAGAGCCTGGTTGGCGAAGCTCATGTCCATGACGCTGGCCGGGTGGCCCTCGGCGGCGGCGAGGTTGATGAGGCGGCCCTGCGCCAGCAGGAAGATGCGGCGCCCGCCGGGCAAGTGGTATTCGTCCACATAGGGCCGCGCCTGATCGACGCTCTCGGCCATTTCCTCCAGGGCCTCGATATTGATTTCGACGTCGAAGTGGCCGGAGTTGGCCAGGATCGCGCCGTCCTTCATCACCTCAAAGTGCGAGCGGTTGATGACGTGCTTATCGCCGGTGACGGTGATGAAGACATCGCCTTCGGCGGCGGCTTCCTGCATGGGCATGACGCGGTAGCCGTCCATGACGGCTTCGAGCGCGCGGACCGGATCGACTTCGGTGACGATCAGGTGGGCGCCCATGCCGGCCGCGCGGCTGGCCAGGCCGCGACCGCACCAGCCGTATCCGCCCACGACGACGGTGCGGCCGGCCAGCAGGAGGTTGGTGGCACGCACGACGCCGTCGAGCGTGGATTGCCCGGTGCCGTAGCGGTTGTCGAACATGTGCTTGGTCATGGCCTCGTTCACGGCCACGATGGGGTACTTGAGCACGCCCTGTTCGGCCATGGCGCGGAGACGGATCACCCCGGTGGTGGTTTCCTCGGTGCCGCCCATGACGCCGTCGATGACGTCGGTGCGGTCGGTGTGGAGGGTGGAGACCAGGTCGGCGCCGTCGTCGGTGGTGAGGTGGGGCCGGCCGTTGAGCACGGACTCAATGTGGTCGTAGTAGATCTCGGAGTCCTCGCCGTTGATGGCGTAGGTCGAGGCGCCGTAGACCTCCACGAGGGCGGCGGCCACGTCGTCCTGAGTGCTGAGGGGGTTGGAGGCGCAGAGGGCGGTTTCGGCGCCGCCGGCCTGCAGGGTGCGGACCAGGTTGGCGGTCTCGGCGGTCACGTGCAGGCAGGCGCCGATGCGGAGGCCATCGAGGGGCCGCTCCCGCTCGAAGCGCCGGCGGATGCTCTCCAGCACCGGCATGGACTGGTCGGCCCATTCGATACGGCGGACACCGTCATCGGCAAGTGAAACGTCCGCGATATCGGACTGGTTATCGGCCGTGGCCATACGAGTTCCTCCGGGCGTGGGACTAGCGGCTAGAAGGCGGCGAAGTCGCCGAATTCAACGTAGCGCGAATCGATGTCGTGACGAGTGAGCTCAGCGAGGCGATCGACGCTGAACGCCTCAACTGTAAACGACGCGGCCACGCTTCCATAGACTACGGCCCGGCGGAGGGCGGCTTCATCGGTAGAGCCGGCTGCGGCCAGGCTGCCCAGGAAGGCTCCGGCGAAGGAGTCGCCGGCGCCGGTGGGGTCTACGACCTCGTCCAGCGGATAGGCCGGCGCGAAGAACCAGCCGTGGTCGCTGACCAGGGCGGCGCCGAACTCGCCGCGCTTGACCACGACGTAGCTGGGCCCGAGGTCAAGGATGGTGCGCACGGCGCGCGGGATGTTGGCGTGGCCACCGAAGAGCCGCGCTTCCTCGTCGTTGAGGACCACGCAATCGCAGCGGGCAAAGACGCGCGAGACCTGCTGGCGGTTGCCCTCGATCCACAAGTCCATCGAGTCGACGACGACGAAGCGCGGGTCAACGACCTGGTCGAGAATCCGAAGCTGGATGCTTGGATCGGTGTTTCCGAGAAAGACGAAGGACTCGGCTATGGCGTGCTCGGGGACTTTGGGATCGAAGGTCTCGAGCACGTTGAGATCGACGAACGTGGTTTCGCGCACGTTCATGTTCTCGGCATAGCGTCCGCCCCAGCGAAAGGTATGGCCATCGGCGGTCTCGAGACTACTGAGATCGATGTCGCGCTCGGACAGCAGTTCGCGGTGTGCCGTCGGAAAATCGCGGCCAACCACGCTGGACACGGTGGTTGGGGCGAAGAAGCGCGAGGCAAGCGCGGCATAGGTGGCCGAGCCGCCGAGGACGCCCTGGACGCTCTCGTGGGCGGTCTCGATGTCGTCAATGCCGACGGTGCCGATGACGACCACGCGGCCGGGTCCGTTCGAGTCGCTCATGCGCGGCGGTCTAGTCCGACTTGGGGCGGTTGAGGTACTTGCCCACAAGCAGATCGTGCCGGAAAGCGAGCTCGCGCGAAATCATCTCGGGCGCGGTGATGATGGCGGTGGCCAGGGCGTCGGCGCACTCGCAGGCGGAGTCCTCCGTGGGAATCTGCCCAACGGCGCGGCGGACGACGCGCTGGGAAAGCGAGGTGTTGGCCATGAGATTGGCGATGACCATCTCGGCGGAGACGTCCTCTTCGCTCTCGTGCCAGACGTCGTAGTCGGTGACCATGGCCAGGAGGGCGTAGCAGATCTCGGCTTCGCGGGCGAGGCGGGCTTCAGGGAGCGCGGTCATGCCGATGACGTCGACGCCCCAGGAGCGAAAGGTCTCGGATTCGGCGCGGGTGGAGAACTGCGGGCCCTCGATGCAGACGTAGGTGCCGCCGCGATGTACGTGGGCGCCCTCGGTTTCGGCCGCCTCGGCCAGAACGGCGGACAGGCGCGCGGAGAATGGCTCGCCCATGCCGACGTGGACGACGAGGCCGGGGGTATCGAAGAAGGTCATGGGGCGCTGGCGGGTTCGGTCGATCAGCTGATCGGGCACGACGACGTGGAGGGGCTCGATGTGCTCGCGCATGCTGCCGACGGCGCTGACGGAGATGACCCAGCGCACGCCGAGCGACTTGAGCGCCCAGAAGTTGGCGCGGGCGTTGACGGCGGTGGGCATGATGCGGTGGCCGCGGCCGTGGCGCGGGAGGAAGGCCACCTCCACGCCGTCCAGGCTGCCGATGCGAATGAAGTCGCTGGGGTCGCCGAACGGCGTTGCAATGGTCTCGTCGCGAATGTCTTCGAGGCCGGGCATGTCGTAGAAGCCGCTGCCGCCGATGACTCCAATCGCAGGCATTAGTCCTGGCTCCGCATGTCAGGCGGCCGCGTCCGGGGCCGCCGCGAACCGGCCCAGCGATTCCAGGTAGGGCGGCCGGTGGACGCCGTGCTCGGTAATGATCGCGGTTACGCGTTCATGAGGTGTGACGTCAAAGGCCGGGTTGGCGACGGGCGCATCGGAGGGCGACCAGCGCCAGTCGCCGTAGCCGTGGACTTCCTCGGTGGCCCGTTCCTCGATGGGGATGGCGTCGCCGTTCGGGGTGTCGAAGTCGATGGTGGAGAGCGGGGCGGCCACGTAGAAGGGCAGGTCGTGGGCGCCGGCGGCGACGGCATGGCTGTAGGTGCCGATCTTGTTGGCGACGTCGCCGTTGGCGGCGATGCGGTCGGCGCCGACGATGACGGCGTCGATGTGCCCGCGACGCATGCGGTCGGCGGCCATGCTGTCGGTGATGAGGGTGAAGGGCACGCCCCACTGGGCCAGTTCCCAGGTGGTGAGGCGACCGCCCTGGAGGAGAGGACGGGTTTCACTGACGACGACCTCGATGCCGTGGCGCTGGTTGGCGGCCTGGAGGACGCCCAGGGCGGTGCCATAACTCGCGGCGGTGGCGAGCGGGCCGGTGTTGCAGTGGTGGAGCACGCGCTGGCCGGATTCGAATAGGTCGGCCCCGGCTTCGGCAAGGGCGCGGTGGCGCTGTTCGTTGTCGGCGGCGATCTCGTGAGCCAGCGCCAGCAAGCCGTGGCGGATCGTTTCCCGTGGGTCCCGGCTGCCGTCGGTCGGCCGATGATCGGCGAGCGCTCCGAGCTCATGGGCGGCCGCACGCATGCGCTCGGCGGCCCAGGCGAGGTTCACGGCGGTGGGTCGGGTGGCGATGACCTGGTCGATGATTTTGTCCAGGCGTTCCAGGTAGGTCGTCTCGTCGGGCGCGTCGACGCGCGTGGCGGCCAGCGCGACGGCGTAGGCGGCGGCGACGCCGAGGGCGGGGGCGCCGCGGATGGCGAGGGTGCGGATGGCCTGGTTGACCTGCGAGACCTTGGTGCAGTGCAGCACCTCGACGGCGTCCGGCAGGCGGCGCTGATCCAGGATTCGGACCGCGCCGTCACGCCACTGGATAACCGGTGGGACAGGCATCGCCACGGGACTGCGTGTGGGCGGGTGAGTATATCGGCGACGGTCCCGAGACTCGTGGAAGCGTCACGGCGTCACAAACGAGGCCTCTACGGAGGGCGATCAGTCCGGCGCGTAGCGGATGAGACTGGCGCGGTCGAGCGTCCAGCCGAAGCCCGGGCGATCGGGGATCGTGACAGCGCCCTGGATGGCTTCGGGTTCGCCCTTGAGGGCATCCCAGATGAGGGAGTTCCCGGGCAGCGGATCGCGACGAGTGAAGTACTCGCCAATCGGGCAGTTGGCGCGCGCGGCGATCAGGTGCCAGGAATGCAGCCAGCCCTGGTGCGGCGTAACGGGACGCTGGTGGCTGGCAGCCAGCGCGCAGATTCGCAGCGCTTCGGTCAGGCCGCCGACGCGGTTGACGTCGGGCTGGAGGTAGTAGACGCCGGCGTTGATGAGCGAGACGAAGGGGAAGCGGGTGCGTTCGGACTCGCCCGCCGCCAGCGGCACCGCGCCGTCGCGGGCCAGAGCTTCATATCCCGCCAGATCCTCGATCGGAATCGGGTTTTCCAACCAACGAGCGCCTACGTCGGCCAGCGGCTCAAGCATGCGCCGGGCATACGGAAGGTCCCAGCCAAAGTGGGCATCCACCATCAGGTCCGCATTTGGGCCGATGGCTGAGCGGATTTCACGCAGCACGTTCACCTCGGTTTGCCGGCCCTGCTCGCCGTGGGCCGGACCGTGGATCGAGAAGTATTTGAAGGCGTTGAACCCTTGTTGGCGGCCCTGAAGGACTTCGTCCAGCAGCGACTGCGGATCCTCGCGTCCACGCAGCGATAGCGAACTGAGATAGACGGGCACAGTCCTCGTCGATCCACCGCCGATCAGGCTGACCACCGGCCGACCTATCGACTTTCCGAGCAGGTCCCAGAGCGCCAGGTCGACGCCGCTGAGAGCCATGACGCCGGTTCCGCGTTGGCCTTGCCGATTCAGCGAGGCGTAGAGACGTTCCCAGAGCGTCTCGATTTCCGTCGGGTCGGCACCCTCCAGCAGCGGAGCGAATTGGCGGGCGATGATCGTCTCCGCACCAACGGGAAAGCCGCCCACGGATCCAAGGCCGGTGAGTCCCTCGTCGGTTTCGATTTCCACGACGACAAGGGCAATGGCTTCACGGCCCGGATCGGGGTTGCGGAGGGCGTGAGCACGGAGGCGAGTGATGCGCATAGCGGACCATTATCTCGGGGCCGACGCGAGGCGGGCCATCCCTTGCCAGTCTGAGCATGAGGAAAGTCGGGGCGTCGCAGTCCGTCTATTCGTCAAGCTCCGCAGGCTAAGATTCCGCGTCCCCGTTGGCTGGTAAGTCTCATGCGCGACGGTGCCTGCTGTTCTCCGGTGTCACCACGACCCGCGAACCCCAATGCCCCAGGAGCGCGCGCAGACCACGACAAGACTGTCAACCAATCGCTCCGCCGTCGCCCCGGCATGGCCCGGGTCCGGGGCGGGGAATACCGGATGGGGACGGAGGACCGTAGCGGGTTTCCGGCTGACGGCGAGGGGCCGGTGCGGGCGGTGCGGGTGGATACGTTTCGGATTGACGTGGCGGCCGTGACGAATGCGCAGTTCGCCGACTTCATCGCGGCCAGCGGGTACCGGACCGAGGCGGAAACGTTCGGGTGGAGCTACGTGTTTCACATGCTGGCGTCGGAGGAGATAAGACGTCGGACGCCGCAACGGCCGGATAGCACGCCGTGGTGGGTGCCGGTGAGCGGGGCCTACTGGGCGGCGCCTGAGGGTCCGGGCTCGGACGTGGACGACCGCATGGACCACCCGGCGATTCACGTCTCCTGGAACGACGCGCTGGCCTACTGCGACTGGTCGGGCACTCGGCTGCCCACGGAAGCCGAGTGGGAATACGCGGCGCGAGGCGGTCTGGACCAGCGCCGATACCCGTGGGGCGACAAGCTGACGCCGAAGGGCGAGCACCGCTGCAACATCTGGCAGGGCACGTTTCCGGAAACCAACTCGTCCGCGGACGGCTGGATTGGCACGGCGCCGGTGGACGCCTACAAGCCCAACGGGTTCGGGCTGTACAACACCTCGGGCAACGTATGGGAGTGGTGCGCCGACTGGTTCAGCCCCAGCCACCACCTGCGGGCCGAGCGAAGCAATCCGCAGGGACCGGCGCAGGGTCAGCGGAGGGTGCTGCGGGGCGGGTCGTATCTCTGCCACCGGTCGTATTGCAATCGTTACCGGGTTGCGGCGCGCAGTTCCAATACGCCGGACAGCAGCGCGGGGAACCTGGGGTTTCGCTGCGTGCGGTCGGTAGCGGCGGGTGGGTAGGAGCCCGCGGTCCGCATCCAGGCTGGCGCCAGAATGAACTCAGCCGCGGTGATTGACCTCTCGAAGAGCCCGCATGCCACAGTGCAACCGGTGGCGCCGGGGCGGGTGGAGGTAGCGGAGGGCTTCTGGGACGACCGGATGCGGTCAATGCGATCGCATGGGCTGGAGCGGCAGTTCGAGCAGTGCGAGTTGACCGGGCGGCTGCGCAATTTCGAGCGGGCGGCGGGACGCCTGGAGGGCGAGTTCGAGGGCCGGTATTACAACGACTCGGACGTGTACAAGTGGCTGGAAGCGGCGAGCTACGCGCTGGCGCGGGCGCCGTCGGCGGCACTCAGGGCCCGCGTCGACGGCGTGATCGAGGCGATCGCTGCGGCGCAGCGGCCTGACGGCTACATCAATACCTACTTCAGCGGGCCCCGCACGTCCTGGCGCTATCGAAACCTGACGGACGAGCACGAGTTGTATTGCATGGGGCACCTGATCCAGGCGGGGGTGGCGCACCGGAGATCGACGGGGTCGGACCGACTATTCGAGGTGGTGGTGCGGGCGGCGGAACACATCTGCGAGACGTTCGGGCCCGAAAGTCGGCCGGAGCCGGACGGGCATCCGGGGATCGAGTTGGCCCTGGTGGAACTGGCGCGGGAGACGGGGAATGCGGCGCACCTGCGGCAGGCGGTGTTTTTTCTGGACCAGCGAGGGGCGGATCCGCCGAATCTGAGCGGGCTGCATTACCACCAGGACCACGCACCGGTTCGTGAGCAACGCGACGCCGACGGGCACTCGGTACGCCTGACCTACCTGGCGGCGGCGATGGCGGACGCGGCCATGGATACGGGCGAGGCGGAGATGCTCGAGGCCTCGATCCGCTTGTGGGAGAGCGCGTATGAGCGGCGCGCCTACGTGACGGGCGGCCTGGGGTCGCGGTACCAGGGCGAGGCGTTCGGGGCCGACTACGAACTGCCCAACGACCGCGCCTACGCCGAGACCTGCGCGGCGGTGGGCGGGATTTTCTGGAACGCCCGGCTGCTGGCCGCCACCGGCGACGCCCGTTACGCCGACTGGCTGGAAACCGCGCTGTACAACGGCGCGCTGGTTGGAGTCTCGCCGGACGGCGGTGAGTATTTTTACGCCAATCCGCTGGCGGCCGACCCGCAGCCCACGCCGGACGACCAGGGAGGTGTGCATAGCAGCGGGGCGCAGCAGACGGTGGGCGGTCACCAGCGCCAGCCGTGGTACGACACGGCCTGCTGTCCGCCCAACATCGCGCGTCTGCTGCTGAGCCTGGCGGGCTACGCCTACGGGGTGTCGCCGGGCGCGCTGTGGGTGCATCAGTACTTGCCGGGACGGGTGGAGGCGACGCTGCCGGACGGCGGGTTCATGACGTTGCGGGTTGCGACGCGGTATCCGTGGCACGGGGACGTGGAGCTGATGGTGGAGGACGCCCCGGACAGTCCAGTGGACCTGCGGCTGCGGATTCCCTCGTGGGCGGATGGCGCGAGTCTTGAGGTGGACGGGTCACGTGAGGCTGTCATGCCCGGCTCGTACGCCGCCATGCGTGGGGTCTGGTCGGCGGGAACGACGGTGCGCTTGCGGTTGCCGATGGACGTTCGGCTGGTGGCAAGCCACCCGCGGGTCCAGGCCAACACCGGGCGAGCCGCCATTGCGCGGGGACCGCTGATCTATTGCATCGAGGCCACGGATCACCCCGAGTCAAGTTTGGACACGCTGGTCCTGGGACCTAATTCGGACCTGGAAGCCCGAGACGAACCAGACCTGCTGGGCGGATTAACAACCATCAGAGGGTCGGCTGGCGTTGCGGTGCAAGTCCGGTCGGACGAGCTGTATGCGCGGTTCGAGGGAGGGAAGCCAGAGCTGACCGGTTCGACGGCGCTCACCGCGATTCCGTACTTTGCCTGGGCCAACCGGACGCCGGGGGCGATGCGCGTGTGGATTCCGTACGTTGACTACTGAGTCGGGCCCGATCCAGACGGACCTCTTCACGAGCGGGACGCTGGGCTACCACACGTTTCGCATTCCGGCGTTGGTGGTTACGACCCAGGGGACGCTGCTGGCGATTGCCGAGGGACGGCGGAACTCGCAGCACGACACGGGGGACATCGACCTGGTCCTGCGCCGCAGCCGCGACAACGGTCAGACGTTCGATGACCTGCGGGTGGCGGTGCCCGGCGGCGGCAACGTGGCGGGCAACCCGGCGCCGGTAGTGGATGCCGAAACCGGCACGATCTGGCTCTGGTTCTGCCGCAACAACGCCGACGGTCCGGAAACCATGATTTGCGCCGGCAAGGCGCCGCGCACGGTCTGGCTAACCAGCAGCGACGACGATGGTGCGACCTGGGCCGAGCCCCGCGAAATGACGTCCCAGGTCAAGCTGCCGGAGTGGACCTGGTACGGCACCGGGCCGGGACATGGACTGCAATTGGCCTCGGGGCGATTGCTGATTCCCTCGTACCACGTCATCGGACAGAACTTCGACCGGGCCACCGACCCCTACATCTCGCACCTGATCCTGAGCGACGACCACGGTGAGACCTGGCGCCTGGGCGGCGTGGCCCAACCGGGCACGAACGAGTGCATGGCCGCGCAACTGGCGGATGGCCGCGTGTACCTGAACGAGCGCAACTACCTCGGGGAATACCGGCGGGCGTTCGCCTTGAGCCACGACGAGGGCGAGAGCTTCGACGCCTTTGGCTGGCACGAACTGATTGACCCCATTTGCCAGGCGGCTGTGCTGGGGTTGGGCGGGGACCGGCTGGTGTTCAGCAACGCCGCCAGCCGCGCCCGAGAGCGACTCAGAGTCCGGTCCAGTGCCGACGGCGGGCAGACATGGTCTTGCGGTCGGGTCCTGCACGACGGACGGGCGGCGTATTCGGACCTCTGCAAGCTGCCAAACGGGACGCTGGGCTGTCTGTACGAAGCCGGCAGCGTGGGCGAGTACGAGCACCTCCGCTGGGCCAGGTTCAGCCTGGACTGGCTGCACACCACGTAGCCCAATCGCTTCCCTCCGAAGAGAACGGGGAAGCTCGGCCAGCCAACCTGTATGTTCTCAACAAGCGGATCGTTGCGGTACCGCGAAGATTCGCGGCACACGTAGTCTCAAAGCAACAGTCTGACGGCGGAGATCGGAGCGCAGACGTTGAGTTGGCATCCAAGTCGGCGGGCCGTCTTGATGGGCGGCGTGTGGTCCTGTGGCGCGCTGATGTTTGGGGTGGCATGCGAGACGGTGGACGCACAGGAAATGGCGGCCTATCTGACCCAACTGAACGAGCTTCGGGATAGCACGGCCGTGGACGACGCCGCGCTGGGTGAGCGTTTCAACTCGCTGATCGCAAGCGGATCGCGCGATGCCGGGGCCTATCTCTCGATTTATCGAGAGTTGCGAACCTCCAACGCCGCAGTGCTGGCGAAGCTGGAGCAGATCCAGCCTCCGCAAGGACTGGGCCGCCACCATGAGGATTTCGTGGAGGGGCTGAGCGACCTGGTGACGGCGCTGGACCAGGTGATCCAGATGATTGAGGAGGGAAATGTGATCGAGGCCAACCGCACGTTCCAGCGCGCCGTTACGCGATCCCAGGCCAAGCAGACGGGGGCGATGCTGCAAATCCGCCGTGTGGCCCGCAGCGCGCGCGTTCGGATCTGACCCATGACGACCGACAGCAGCGCCCCACGCCTCGTCAGCCTGGGCGAGGTGATGATCGAACTCTCGGCACAAGCACCACTTGCCGACGCCGCAGTCATTGAACGGTCGTATTCGGGCGACGCGCTGAACGTGGCGGTGGCGGTGCACCGGCTGGGAGTTCCCAGCGCAATCGTGACGCGGCTGGGCGAGGACCCCTTCGGCGACTACCTGCTCGGACAGTTTCGCGGCCTCGGGGTTGACCTGCGCTATGTGGAACGCGGCGGCGGGCCGACCGGCCTGTACGTCGTTGAGCAGGGCGGCCAGGGGGCGTACAGCATCTGGTACTACCGACGTCACAGCGCCGCATCAATCATGAGCCCGGCGGACATGGAACAGATCGACCTGGACGGCGTAGAGATGGTTCACCTGAACGGCATTGCGCAGGCGATCTCGGCCTCTTCCCGTCAGGCGACGCGCCGGCTGGCGGAGCGCGGACGAGCCGCGGGCGCCCTGGTGGCCTTCGACCTCAATTTCAGACCGCAAATATGGGACGGACCCGCAGCAGCCGAGGCGGCAGACGAAGTGTTGCCGCTGGTGAACGTTGCGCTGTGCGGGTTCGACGAGGGGCAGGCGGTCTTCGGGACTGCCGACCCCGAATCGACGGCGGCACGGCTGCTGGACCAAGGGCCGCGCGTGGCTGCCGTATCCATGGCCGAGGCGGGCGCGTACGTGGCCTGGGCCGACGGCGAGATCCGCCTGCCTACCGTTGCTCGAACCGTTGAGGGCGCGCAGGGCGGCGGGGACGCCTTCGCCGGCGGCCTGGCGGTCGGCGAGCTCCTGGGCCAGAGCCCCGCGACGTCGGCCCGGCTCGCAACGGTTGTCGCCGGGCTCAAGGTGGAACGCGTGGGACCGCTCGTCAGCCTCCCGTACAGGGCGGAGGTTCAAGCACGGGCGGCCGAACTTGGGTGGGATGATGTAGTCGCGGTGCTGGATTCCATCGGCTCAACGCCACCGGCATCGCAAGGAGGAGACTCGTGATCGTCGTAACGACCGAATCCGTGCCCGGACGCGAAATCGCCGAAGTCATCGACATCGTGCAAGGCAGCACGGTGCGAACGCGTGGCGTGGGGCGGGACATCGTGGCCGGGCTGCGCACGATCGTGGGCGGCGAAGTGCACGAGTACGCCGAGTTGCTGACCACGGCGCGGGCCGAAGCGCTGAACCGGATGGTAGCCGAAGCTGAGAAGCTTGGCGCCGACGCCGTTGTGCAGGTCCGCTACAACACGGCCGACGTGATGCAGGGCACTGCCGAACTGCTCGCCTATGGAACGGCCGTCCGTCTGAAGGACTAGCCGCGCGGGCTAGGCTGACTTCAGGTCAGGCCAGCGGCGTTCCGGCGCGTGGTCGGATTGCTCGTAGGCATAGGCCACGCGCAGGGCGGTGCGCTCCCGGTACTTGGCCGCCACAATCTGCAAGCCGACAGGGAGTCCAGCCTCCGTCCAGCCGCAGGGGACGGCGACCACGGGCTGGTGAGTGGCGTTGAATGGCCGGGTGAGGTTGGGCATCCAGTGGTAGTCGGTGAGCGCTTCGTCGATCGGGGGCGGCGGTCGCTGTAACACCGGGGTCACCAGCACGTCCACAGTGCCGATCGCCCGCCGGAAGGCGGCCAGGGCGTCGTCCCTCTGGCTGCGCAGGCGACCAAGCGTGATCTGGATGTCCTCGCCGGGGCGCATGGCCTCATCAAGGCCCAACTCGAGCCGGTCGCGGAGCGTTGGGTTCACGCGAGAGACATCACCGTCGGTGGCCGCAAGCACGTTTTGGTAGGCCTCGATCGTGAGGATGCCTCGCTGCGATAGCGCCAGATCGGGCACTGTCGGCATCCCAACCTGCACCATGTCACCGCCCAGTAGGGCCAGGGCGTCAACCGCCGTTCGGACGATGCGCTCAGTTTCCGGATCAAGGTCCTCAAAGAAGTAGTTGGACGGCACGCCCACGCGCAGACCTTCCAAGCCAACCGGCATTTCGCTGGTGAGGTGAGCCGCGCGATTGGCTGTGGCGATGGTCTCGTCGGTGACGGGATCGGCCATCGCTTCGAGCATCACGGCGGCGTCGCGGGTCGTTCGGGCCATTGGCCCTGGGGTGTCGAAGCTGGGGCTGAGCAGGCGCAAGCCTTCCAGGCTGATGCGCCCATACGTGGGCTTGATGCCGACCAGGCCGCACAGGGCCGACGGCAGGCGGATCGAGCCGCCGGTGTCGGTGCCCAGCCCTCCGTAGATCAGGGCCGCCGCAACGGCCGAGCCGGTGCCGCCGCTGGATCCGCCGGAGACGATCTCCGTGTTCCAGGGGTTTCGGGAGGGTCCGAACTGCGAGGTCGCGCCGGTCGGATGGTAGGCAAATTCATCGCAATTCAGCTTGCAGGCGATCACAGCTCCGGCCCTGCGCAGACCCCGAACCAGTTCGGCGTCCACGCTGGCCGGCTCGCTTCCAAAGACGGTGGAGCCGGCGGTCGTCACCGAGCCGGCCACGTCAGCCAGATCCTTGATACCGAGCGGTACGCCGTGCAGCGGTCCTCGGTTGTCGCCGGCCAGGATTTCGCGCTCAGCCCTGCGCGAGTCGGCTAGCGCCGAGTCGTGCAGGATTGCCGTGGTCGCGCCCAGCGGCCCAGCGAAGCGGTCAAGCCGCTCCAGCGAAACCCGGGTGACCTCAACCGGACTCACTTCACCGGCGGCGATCAGCGCGCCGACCTCCGCTATTGAAAGGCGGGCGAGTTCGTTACCCGGGATCATGCGTCGCCCTCCTTAGGAGCACCTGGGCTCGATTAGTCCTCGTCGTCCCAGCCGAGCCACTCAACTTGCGCCGGCTGGCGCTCGCGCCGGTCGGGCCCGATCGCGGGTGATGGATGTCCGAGATAGATGTACCCGACGATGCGATCCTCTCGGTCAAGGCCCAGATAGTCCTTGCAGGCCGCAAAGTCGCACATCTCCCCGGTACGCCACTTGGTGGCGAGACCTTCAGCATGTGCCGCCAGCATAAGGTTCTGGGTCGCGCAGCAGACGGAGGCATAGTCCTCGAGATTGGTCACGGGATCGTCGGACCAGACCTGGCTGACGACGATCACCACGGGCGACCGACGCAGCCGGACGCGCGCCGAGCGGATTGATGGGGCCGAAGCCGGATCGTCCGGGTCAAGTTCGGATTCCAGGCGATCGGCGACCATGGCGCCCATCTCGTCACGGGCCTCGCCGCAGAGGACGTGAAAGCGCCAGGGCTCCGTGAGGTGGTGATTCGGCGCCCAGACGGAGGACTGGATGATTCGGTCGAGTACCGCGCGGTCGGGGATAGCGTCGGTGAGCCCCGTGATGCTGCGGCGGCCCCGGATAGCTGTGTAGACGTCCATACCATTCGTTTCGCGGATGGCGGGCGACGGTCATGGTATCGGGCGCGCCACTCCGGTGCGTGGAGTTATGGTTGAATCAGACAGTTGGCTCGCGAGGTTTGGCCGTGCACATTGGAGTTCTTACGGGCGGCGGCGACTGCCCGGGGCTGAATGCCGCGATTCGCGCCGTCACCCGGTCAAGCCTTGAGCGCGGCTGGTCGGTTACGGGCCTGCATGACGGATGGGCCGGCGTGCTGGCCCGAAATGGAACGCCGCTGAGCATCGAGAACACCGACGGCTATCTGGACGTGGGCGGAACGCTGCTAGGTAGTTCGCGCACCAACCCGCTGCGGACACCCGAGAGTTACGCGAAGGCGGCGTCGGTCTTCGACGACATGGGTTTGGACGGTCTGGTAGCTATCGGCGGCGACGACACGCTGTCCGTGGCCGGAGCGCTGGCCGGGGATGGCCTGCCGGTCGTGGGAATCCCCAAGACCATCGACAACGACGTGCCGGGCACCGACATGTGCATTGGATTCGACACCGCCGTCGAGACGATTGCCGGATCTATCGCGCGCCTGCGCAGCACGACCATGTCGCATCACCGCGTAACGGTGGTGGAAACGATGGGGCGCCAGGCCGGCTGGCTGGCGGCGGTGGGCGGTCTGGCGGGCGGCGCAGACTTTATCGCGGTTCCCGAGCAGCGCAGCTCGCGCGACGAGTTTGTAGCGCACGTCCAGCGTCGCTACGAGCAAGGGCGCGATTACAGCATCGTTGTGGTGGCGGAAGGCGCCGAGATCGACGGGCTGGAAGTCGGCGAGGCCGGGGTGCAGGCGACGGACGAATTCGGTCACATCGTGCTGGCCGCGCGCAGCGTGGGCGAGAGCCTGGCGCGCGTTATCGAGGAAGCCACCGGGATCGAGACGCGGTCCAGCGTCCTGGGCCATCTCCAGCGGGGCGGGCCACCCACCACGTTCGACCGTGTTCTGGGCACGCGCCTGGGGGTGGCGGCGGTCGGATATCTCGCCGCCGGGCAGCGCGGTCAGATGGCCGCCCAGCAAGGTCCGCGCATTCGGCCAGTATCACTGACTGACATCGCCGGGAAGACCCGCCCACTGGATGACTCGTACCTGGAGCTACTTGGCCTCTTCGCCTAGCCGCAGCAACTGGACCGCTTGCCCACTGGCAGGCCTGATGTGCGAGAATCACGGACACCTAATCTGGTCGGGCTGGCGCTCTTGACCAATCCCACGGCTCCGGCCGTAGGCTCGCTCACCTCCGCAGGATCGCGTGGACGGTCGTCGCGACGCGCCAGCGGTTGCTGACATGACTCTGGATACGGTCACGCTGGAATCCACCCGGGCCGCGCTGCGCGCCAAGCTTCACGGCATCGTGCCCGACTTCGAAGTGGACCTGAAGGCGGAGCTGGCCTACAGCATCAACCGCCTGAAGGCCGAGCGCGGCGCCGTGATCCTGGGTCACAACTACATGGAGCCGGCGCTGTTCCATTCGGTGTGCGACTACACCGGCGATTCGCTCGAACTCAGTCGGGTGGCAGCCACGACCGAGGCGGACCCGATCGTGTTTTGCGGGGTGCGGTTCATGGCCGAAACGGCCAAGATCCTCAACCCCGAGCGCACCGTGCTGCTGCCGGCGCTGCGGGCTGGCTGCTCGCTGGCCGAGTCCATCACGGCCGAGGACGTACGCGGTCTACGAGCCCGCTATCCGGACGCCCCGATCGTGGCCTACATCAACACGTACGCGGACGTGAAGGCCGAAGTGGACGTGTGCTGCACGTCCGGCAACGCGGCCGAAGTCGTGGAGTCGCTGGATTCCGACCTCGTGATATTCCTGCCGGACGAGTACCTGGCAAAAAACGTGGCGCGAGAGACGGGCAAGACCATCGTGCTGCCCAGCACATCTCCAGTTTCAGCGGACGCCAAAGCCGAGGCCGCCAGCAACGGGGTGCACTACGACATTGTGGGCTGGACCGGACGCTGCGAGGTGCACGAGAAGTTCACCGTGGAAGATGTTCAGGCGGTACGCGAGCAGTTCCCCGACGTGGTTGTGCTGGCTCACCCGGAGTGCAGTCCCGAGGTCGTGGACGTTTCGGACTTTTCAGGTTCGACTGCCGCCATGACGCGCTACGTTCGCGAAGTCGAGGCGCCGCGCTATCTGCTGCTGACCGAGTGCAGCATGGGCGACAACATCGCCGCCGAGGCGCCGGACAAGGAAATGGTGCGGCTCTGCTCCGTGCGCTGCCCGCACATGAACGAGATTACGCTGGAGCACGTGCTGGCATCGCTGCGCGAGAACCGCGAACAGATCGAGGTGCCCGAGGACATTCGCGTGCGCGCCCGCCGATCTATCGACCGAATGCTGGAGATCGGCTAGCTCGGAGCTTCCGAACCAGGGCGGTTAGTTCACGCCAATGCCGGGCACGCTCAGGTAGTCGCGCAGATCGCGGGAGACGCTGGAGCGCTTGAGCTTGCGCAGCGCCTCGACCTGCAACTGCCGGATGCGCTCGCGGGTGACGCCAAAATGCGCGCCAATCTGGTCCAGGGTCCAGGGTTCCTGACCATCCAGCCCGAAGCGGCGCACCAGGATGGTCTGCTGGCGATCGGGAAGGATGGCCAGGGCACGGTGCAGGTCTTCGCGCAGGGTTCCGGCCAGCAGGGCGCGGTCGGCCGTATCGGGATCCGGGTCTTCCACGAAGTCCGCGAGCGACTCGTCGCCGTCCTCACCGACGGGCTGTTCCAGGGACGTGGGTGAGCGGCCGGCGCGTACGATTTCGACGACCCGCTCAGGCGCCATGCCAAGGACCTCGCCCAATTCGACGGGCGTCGGCTCCCGCTCAATCTCCTGGGCCAGTTCGGGCGTCACCCTTCGAATTTTGCGGAGTGCTTCGACCACGTGCACCGGCAGACGGACAGTGCGCGAGTCGTTGGAGAGGGAGCGCGTGATGGCCTGCCGGATCCACCAGGTGGCGTAGGTGCTGAACTTGAAGCCGCGACGCCAGTCGAAACGCTCCACGGCCTGCATGAGCCCGAGGTTGCCTTCCTGGATGAGGTCAAGCAGCGGCAACCCGCCGGCGGCATAGCGCTTGGCGACGTTGACGACCAATCGCAGGTTGGCGTCCACAAGGTGCTGTCGGGCAGCGGCGTCACCGGCCTCCACAGCCTTGGCTAACTCAATCTCCTGGGCGGCCGTGAGCAGGGGAACTCGGTTAATCTCATTGAGATAGAGTCGCATCGTGTCTTCGACCGACTCCTCGCCAGTGGCCCGCGCTCGGCTTGGCGCGTCTGCCTCATTAGCTGTGGCTTCCTGGCGACGATCAATCGACTCCAGGTCGTTCGCCCAATGGCCCAGCGCGGGCGATGGTTCGTGGGCCACATCTGTCGCGTGCATTCATGCCTCATCGGATTGCGCGGCGGCGATCAACGTTGGTCGCCTGTCATCCGATGCGGTGAGTATACACATTTTTCTAGATAATTCCGTCTAAATTGTGCAAACGCGTCGGAATCGGCCTGGGAAGACCTGAAACCAGTTGGAGTGGGCTATCTGGCGGTGGTAGGTTCGATCAACGACCCGGCGCTGGCGGCGCATGTCCGAGCAATCCGTAAATCCCCGCGAACAGATCCTGCACGCCCTGAAGATGCAGGGGGCGCTTCAGTGTCGGGCGATCGCCGAAGCCATTGGCAGCAGCCTCTCAGCCGTCCGACCTCATCTGGACCGGCTGGTGGCCGAGGGACTCGTGCGCGTGCAGGTGGTGCGCGGAGGGCCCGGGCGCCCGCGCCACCAGTTCGAACTGACAAGCGCCGGGCACGCGAGATTCCCGCAAGGCTACGGGGAATTTGCGAAGGACTTCGTGGAGGGCGTGCTGGCATTTGGCGGGCATGACCTCTTGAAGCAAATCCTGACGCACCACGAGGACAAGCAGTACCAGCGATTCGCGCCGCGCCTGGCGGGCCTGGATTTTCACGCGCGAGTGGATGAACTGCGGCGGATCATGGACGAGTGTGGCTTTATGCCGCGCGTCGATCGAACCGATACCGGCTATGTCCTGTCGGCGCACCACTGCCCGATATGGGACGTGGCTTCAACGTGCCGAGCCGGATGTGACTCCGAGCTGCGGCTGATCCGGCGACTTGTCGAAGCGGAGGTCGTTCCCCTGGAGGTGGGACCCCGCGAGGGCTGCGCCTGTACATATGCGATTCAGGAGCGGTCCGCGCTGCCGCAGGCCTCACCCGTCACGACCTGAACGCGGCGCGAGCGACGCGTCCCGACATCAATGGCGGCATCCCGCATCTATCTGGACCACGCGGCGACTACGCCGCTGGACCCGGTAGTACGGGACGCGATTGTGACGACGCTGGAGGAGTTGCCGGGTAATCCGAGTTCTCTGTATTCGGAAGGCCGGGCTGCGCGCGAGGCACTGGACGCCGCCCGCGCGCAGGTAGCCGACGTCCTGCTGGCCGATCCGGGCGAAATCGTGTTCACGAGCGGCGGCAGTGAGGGCGCGGCCCTGGCGATTCGGGGCACGGCGTTCGCAGCAGCCCGGGAAGGGCGGCGTCACCTGGTGACCACGGCCGTGGAGCATCACGCGGTACTGCATACCGTGCAGCTGCTGGCGCAGCGCCACAGGTTCGAGGCCACCGTTGTCCCGGTGGACTCTGAGGGACTGGTCGATCCGGAAGTGGTGGTCGACGCCGTCCGTCCTGACACCGCCCTCGTAAGCGTGATGTATGCGAACAACGAGATGGGGGCTATCCAGCCGGTTGGGGAAATCGCGGCGGCGCTGCGCGATCATCCTGCGCTGGTGCATACCGACGCCGTGCAGGCGCCGGGTTCTCTGCCGATCGACATTCACGCGCTCGGCGTGGATCTGCTGAGCATCGCGGCGCATAAGTTCTACGGGCCCAAGGGAGTCGGCGCGCTGTTCATTCGGCGCGGGGCGCGGCTAAGTCCGCAGATCGTCGGGGGATCGCAGGAACGGAATCGACGCGCCGGAACCGAGAACGTGGCCTTTGCGGTGAGTCTGAGCACCGCGCTAGATCGCGCCGAAGCCGCCCGCACCGCCTCAGTTGCCAACAACGCGCGTCTCCGTGACCAACTGATCGAGGGAATCGCAGCGATTCCTGGAAGCCGCCTAAACGGATCCCGCCGCCAGCGGCTGCCAAACAATGTGAACGTCTGCTTCGCCGGGGTGGCAAGCGAAGCCTTGCTGATGGGGCTGGACGCCGCCGGAATCGCGGCGTCCAGCGGATCGGCCTGCACATCGGCCTCACTTGAGCCTTCACACGTACTTCTGGCCATGGGCATCGAGCCGGACTTGGCCGCGGGCAGCCTGCGCCTGACGACCGGACAGGCGAACACCGAAGCGGAGATTGAGCAGACGTTGAAAGTGCTGCACGCGCTGGTGCCGCGACTGCGCCGCGCGAGTACCCGCCCGACAGAGACGTAGGCTATTTCGACCACACGACTCACGGGCCTGGTCCGATTCGTCGTAGAATCGAGAAACGACTACCGGGCGGTAGAAGGGCCGTCGTGTCGGCAGAATTGATAGGGATCCTCAGCGTGGGCGCGACGCTGCTAATTGGGCTTGGCGGGCTGATCATCGGGGTGAGTTTTAGGCTCCATAGCGAACTTCGCAGCGACCTTCGCCAGTTTCGCGAGGAGAACAGCCGCCAGCACGGCGAACTTGCCGCGCGGATTGACGCCCTCAACGCTCGTTTCGACGGCCTTAACTCTCGTGTTGACGGTCTATCCACGCAGCCTTAGCTCTGCGTATTGCACGCCACCGAACATGTGGCGGGCCCTCGCCGAGTTGCGTAGGCTCAGGGTGTCGCGCGGGAATGCCGGCGACGCGTCTCGAAGCTAAGGAAAGCCGACGTGGCCACAAGCGACGCGCCAGTTTTGATGGACCTCCCAATGGCCGACACGCCGATCCTGGTGGTGCAGCCGTCGGCCGCCGCCGAGTTTGACCGGATGCGGACCAAGCGCAACCGGCCCGATGCGGTGCTGCGGGTGCGTGTAATCGTGGATTCCGGCTGCGGCGACTTTCGCTACGCCATGGGTATCGAGCCTGGGCCGCGCGATGGGGATCAGAGCATTCCGGCCCATGGGGTCACGGTGGTCGTCGACCAGGAGAGCGCCGAACTGTTGCGCGGTTCCACGCTGGAGTACAGCGACTCCCTGATGGACGGCGGCTTCAAGGTGCTCAATCCGCGAGCCCAATCCGTCTGCGGCTGCGGTCAGTCGTTCAGCCTGACGGGACGAGAGATTACAAGCGAACACGTGCGGGGCGGGCTGGGCGGACCCTGACGATCAAAGCCGGAGAAACGCGGTCCTGACGCTGGCTGGTCGCCGGAGTGGTTATCGGATTGGACAGCCGCGTCGCGCGGCTTGGCACGATGGGTGACTCTCACACTGAACTGCTAAATCGGAGGCTGGCGTGCTGTTGAAGCGGCTGCGACAGACACAGCGCACAGAAGCGCCCGAATCCGAGGCGGCACCGGCACCGGCCGTGGAACCCACACGGCGCCGATTTTCTAGCGTCCGGCGCTGGTTGCGCCGTTCCAAGCTGAGCGAGGCGGACTGGGACGAACTGGAAGAACAGCTGATTGCCGCCGACCTGGGTCCCTTTCTGGCTATGGAGCTGCTGGACGAACTGCGCGAGACGGTGCAGGCGGATGGAACAGCCGACCCGGAGGCCGTGCGCGAGTTGCTGGCGGCGCGTCTGACCGAGGCGCTCGGCGGGCGTGAGGCACAGTTCGCCAGCGGGCTGCCGCCGCAAGTGGTCTTTGTGGTCGGGGTCAACGGGGCGGGCAAGACAACGTCCATTGCCAAGCTTGCGCATCTGCTGCGCTCCAACGGGCGCGAGGTGCTGCTGGCCGCTGGCGACACTTTTCGCGCGGGCGCCATTGAGCAGTTGCAGATCTGGGGCGACCGAGTAGGCGCGCCGGTCATCGCGCACCGGCCGGGCGGCGACCCCGGCGCGGTGATCTACGACGCTTTGGACGCGGCTCAGGCACGGGGTGCGGACTACGTGATAGCCGACTCGGCCGGCCGGCAGCACAACAATGTGAACCTGATGAACGAGCTAGGCAAGATGCAGCGTGTAGCCGAACGCAAGACGCCTGGAGCGCCGCACGAGGTCTTGCTCGTGTTGGACGCGCTCACGGGACAGAATGGCCTGCACCAGGCTCAGGGATTCCTGGAGACGGCCACCGTGACCGGCATCGTGTTGACGAAGCTGGACAGCTCGGCGAAGGGCGGGGCCGCGTTTGCCGTCACGCGCGCCACCGGTCTTCCGATCAAGTTTGTTGGCGTGGGCGAGGGGCTGACCGACTTCCAGCCATTCGATCCGGAGCAGTTCGTGCAGGCGCTGCTGGCGCCGCAGCCAGGCGATGTCGACGATGAGGAGGAAACGTGAAGGGCGTGATTCTGGCGGGCGGCACCGGGTCGCGTCTAGATCCGATTACGCGCGTGACCAACAAGCAGCTGCTGCCCGTTTATGACAAGCCGATGATCTTCTATCCCATCGAGGCCATGGTGAACGCCGGGGTCACGGAGATCCTGATCGTCACCAGCGGATCAAGCGCGGGCGACTTCATGCGCCTGCTGGGCAACGGTGAGGCGCTGGGCGTCACTCACTTGAACTACACCTACCAGGAAGGCGCCGGCGGAATCGCCGAGGCCATTTCGCTGGCGCAGCCCTTCGTTGGGGACGACCGGATGGTCGTGATTCTTGGGGATAACGTGATCGGCGGAAATATCGTGGAACCGGCGCGGCGGTTCGAGGCCCAGCCGCGTGGCGCCAAGGTGCTCTTGAAGGAAGTCGAAAACCCCACCGCGTACGGCGTCGCGGAACTCGATGGCGACCGCGTCGTCCGGTTCGTGGAGAAGCCCACGAACCCGCCCTCAAACCTGGCGGTCACGGGGATTTACTTCTACGACGCGCATGCATTCAGGCTGATCGATCAGTTGGAGCGCTCGGACCGTGGCGAACTGGAAGTGACGGACCTGAACAATGCCTACCTGGAGCGCGGCGAGATGACGCATGACGTGCTGAAGGGCTACTGGGCGGATTGCGGGGAGTCCATCGACCACTACCTGCAGGCCTGCAATCTGGTCGCGACGCATGGAGCCAATCGGACCGCGTAGCACGCATCGCCCAACGAGCGACGGACGGTCGCCGCGGCCGGGACACGGTCCAGACACGTTGTCTAAACGGCAGGTCGGCAGGTCTGGCGCGCCGACACATTTCCATCCCGATACAATGCTCGGGCGGCTGTTGCTGAGGACTGAACGATGCCCGACGACGACGACGAAATCAGTGTGCAAGTCAGATCCAGCGAACGGCGTGAATGCGCCCTGTGCCGCCAGGAGACCACCTGGAACTACTACGAATACCGACGGTGGTTTGGCCTGCTAAAGAACCGGTACTGGGCCTGCGGGCGCTGCGGCAAATCCGAGAGTCTGGCAGCGCCCGCGTCCGAAGACTGACCGACCCCGCCGGGAGCGGGAGCCTTAGTCAAGGAGGCCGGTGATCGCCCGGCTGCGTGCTCGGCTGGGTGCGGTTCCTCCCGCCCTGGTTACGATCGTTTCGATTCTGTTCCTCAACAACGTTGCGGTAGCAGCGGCTCGGGCGCTACTGCCGATCTACATCGAGCGCGACCTGGGCATGCCGCCGGCGTTCACCAGCCTGCTGGTGTCGCTGGAGACGGTGATGGGCGGCCTAATCTCGGTCATCGCGGGCGCGCTGGCCGACCGGCTCGGGCACCGGCTGGTGCTGGTGATCGGAATCCTGGGGTTCTCGGCGGGGCTACTCCAATACCTGACCGGCGTGCCATGGCTGCTGGTGGCACTGGCGGTCGTCTTGGGGCTGGCGCACGGGATGCGCTCGACGTCTGGTCAGAGTTATCTGCTGACGGCATCCAGCCGCCAGTCGGTCGGCGTGGCCACGGCCGCCTATTTCCTGGGCGGGACGATCGGAATGTCCGCCAGTTCCGCCGTGGCCGGACCCGTCGTCGAGCGATTCGGATTCGCCGCCTACGCTCTGGTTGGGCTGGGATTGAACCTCGTGCCGGCGGCCATCACGCTGCGATACCTGCGGGACGTGCGCCCCGAACGACCGGCGGGCGGCGCTGATCGGGGTACCTGGAACGTCCTGATGCGACGCGAGGTGTGGCTGATGGGCGCGTTGCGCTTCTCTTCCACGGCCTTCTGGGGGATCTGGAGTCTTGCTCTGCCGCTCCTGATGTTCCGCGCGACAGCCAGCGTGCTGCCGCCGGCGTTGCTTTACGGAACGGTCGGGATGAGCCTGGCCGCGGTCAGCCAGTTCCTGGTCGGCCACTGGTCCGACCGGGCCGGGCGGACCGTTCCGACTTACGTGGTCCTGGGGCTGCAACTCGTGCTGGCCCTCGTGGCGGCGCTAGCCTGGCAGTCGACGCCGGTATTGATGATGACCGGGATCGCCGGCGTCGTAACCGGCTGGACGATGTCGGTGCTAGTCCTCGGCGTGGTGCGTGACCGCACGGCGCCGCTCGAACATGGGCGTGTTGTCGGCTTCGTCCATGCGCTCTGGAGTTTCGGAATCCTGGCAGGCACGGTTGTCGCGGGGACGCTGATCGACATCGATCCGGGGCTGCCGCTGGCGATCGGGGCCCTGGCCAACCTCGTCTCGCTGGCTATCGCTGCTGCCTTATTCCACGGAGGGCGCCTGCCGGCGACGGACGCGAGCTAAACGCGACTAGACTGGCGTGCCCCCGAACTCCGAGTTACCTGGCATGACCTCGCCGCACGCCCGCCGGCCGATTGTGGCCGCCAACTGGAAAATGAACACGGGGCCCGAGGAGGGCGCCACCCTGGCGCGTGCGGTCGCGGCCGAGGACCTGCCGTTCGCGCGGGTGGATGTGGTGTTGTGTCCACCCGCTACCGGGCTCGCGGCCGTCGTGGCAGCCGTACAGGGCACTCCCGTGACCGTCGGCGCCCAGCACGTCTTTTGGGAAGAGAGTGGGGCATACACCGGAGAGATCTCGGTCCCCATGCTGGCCGGCCTGGCGACCTACGCAGTTGCTGGACACTCCGAGCGCAGGCAACTCTTCGGGGAAACCGATCTGGACGTGCAGCGCAAAACGCTGGCCATACTGGCCGGCGGCCTCACGCCGATCGTGGCCGTAGGCGAGTCACTGGACCAACGGGACGCCGGAGAGACGCTGGATGTCTTGCGCTCCCAGGTGACACAGGTCTTTGAGGCGCTGACAGCGGATCAAACGGCAGCCAGCGTGATCGCCTATGAACCCGTCTGGGCCATTGGCACCGGTCGCAACGCCACGCCCGAGCAGGCACAGGAAGCCATCGGCTGGATTCGCGATACCGTGGCGGCGACCCACGGTCTGCCGGCCGCGAGTCAGATCCGTATTCAATACGGCGGCAGCGTCTCACCGGACAACTGTGACGAGCTGCTCAGT
>VXPS01000333.1 GCA_009839425.1 Chloroflexota bacterium | reverse complement strand
AGCCCCGAACCCCGCCATACGCGCGATACCGGACGGGAAGGAAGGCGACTCGGTTCACCTGACGCTTGAGCTGGACGATCACGGCGCACGTTACGACCGCCTGACCTACGCGTGGTCGGCGGACGGGTCGACCGATGGCTTCAACGACGCCACACGAGCCGCTCCGACATGGACGCGGCCCGACGTCAACAGTGACACCGAGATCACCGTGCGGTGCGATGTCACGGCGCATGGCACTGGCGGGCGCGCGGACCAGGGCACCTCCGCGACGCGCTCCGACACCGACCCCGCGACGGTGCTCCAAGTTCCCGACGCGGTGGCCCCGACAGGAACCGTGCGGACCGTAGGCGCGGAAGGCGGATTCGTCGCAATCCCGAATCTTCTCGAGCGTGATGCCATTCGGGTGGGCATCGAGTTTTCCGACTCCGGCACGAACGACTACATCGACTATGCATGGACGCTGCACAATTTCGAGCAGAATCGCCGCGGCGAGGTGTTTGATGGCGCGTTTGACGATCCGACCGATGCCGCCCCGATCCTGACCCTGCCCTCGGTAGGCGGCAACACGGGCGTCTACGCCCGATGCGTCGTGACGGCTCACGGCCGCAACAACACGACGCGGCGCGGCACGACGGACGTCCGCACGATGACGGACGCCCATTTCACGATTCTCGATTACCCGGACGCCAGGGCGCCGTCATTTTCGATCATGGGTGGCGACAACGGCCTCAGCGGCGCACGGTCACAGGTTTCCGTGGAGCCGAGCGGCGGCACATACGACAGCATCGAATACAAGTGGAGCTGCTGGGTTCACGGCTCCGGCGGCGGTGTCGATACGGTCAACGACATCGGTCCCCACGTCTTCGACGACAGGACTTCCCGCACTCCCGTCTGGACGCGCCCTTCGGTGGCTGCGAACACGGTCTACGTGCTCCGCTGCACGGCCACCGTGCGTGGCGCCGACGGCAACGCGGAGACGGGCACGACGGCCACCGACCACGCAGACAAGAACACGACCGTGTATCCCCTTCCCGATGCCGTGGCTCCAGACGGGGCGATCAGCGTGGCGCGAGGCGACATGCGGTCGAGAGTCGTCTTGCAGCCGTCGTTCAGCGGAGGCACGTACGACCGGCTGACCTATGACTGGTACGTGTCCCGGGTGATCGAGCACGTGGAGCGCGCGCACCCGGACAGCCTATCCAGTCGGACGGCGGCGAACCCGACCTGGACCCGGCCCGACGTCTCGCCGGACGACCAGAGCCTGCCCTTCTTCATCCGCCTCACCTACACGGCGCACGGCGACGGCCACAACGCGCAGAACGGCACCACGGACCAGGATGTCGCGTCCAACAACCAGATCCGCGTCGACTACGTGGACATCATGGAGTCGACCGGCGGCTTCGGCGTCTACGTCACCGACGAGCACGGCAACGAGATCGCGATTGACGCGATGTTCCCGAACGCGCAGCCGAGCCCATGAGCATTCCCCTCAATCCGGCCCTCCAGCCCTTCGCCGCGCGAGGCGACACCGACGGGGTGCCGCTCGACAGCCTGCCGGACATGGTGGGCGATCGGACAACATTCCGCATCGGCTTGAACGAGTTCGGCGACATTGCCGCGCTGGCCGTCGCCGTCCGCGCGGACGGCTTCGAGGTGCAGCGCCACCAGTACGACGGTGTGATCATGGAGGTGTGGGAGGAGCGAACGGGCATGGATCCGGTCCTGCTCGAGCGTTGGACCATCCGCATTGAACAGTGGGCGATGCTGACGCGGTCTCGTCAGGGCGCGACCCTGGTGTCGGGGTCCACGGGCGTCCCCGTCACCGGGGAGCTGACGGGCGGGACGGCGCTGATCGGACGGTCGACCGGCAATAAGGCCATGCTCCAGACCGTGGCCTGGACCCATGCGTCGGATGACATGGTGCTCCGCGCCAGCGTCTTCGCCTTCCAGTCCGGCGTTCTCGAGCGCCGCCTCGAGCCGTTTCGGAATCATGCGACCCGGCAGATCATCGTGCATCGCGCGGCGGCAACCAAGCCCGCCGTCCCCGCCCAAAACGAGGTGATGTACACCGGCACGCACATCACGACCTCCGAGGGCTCCGAGTGGAAGCCCATCAGCCAGCCGCTCGTCGGGGCCACGGATCCGCAATGGATCGCGTCGGCTGAGTTCCAGTACCAGTTCAACTCTGGCCTCTGGATTGTTCCCAACCTTGGCTGGCACGTCTATCCCGGCGGGACCACCTTTCGCGTCCAGTACGCCTCGGCGGCGAACGGCCCGTGGGTCACGACGGCGCCGGATACCGACACGCTGTGGGTGCGGTACCGGCTCGACGACGGGACATGGTCGGCGCATCAGGTCCGTGGGCCGGAGGGGACGCGGGTCTGGCGCACGGTGCTGGATGTGGACCTGCAGGCGACACAGACCACGAGCGAGTTCATGTTCACCGAGATCGACACCGACGAGTACTCGCACATCGCCATCGTCTACCAGGGCGATCGGGACGCCACGACCGCGGGCCGGCAGGGCCAGCGCATTCCACTGAGCATTCCCGCAGCTCTGGTGCTCAGTGGGGACCCTGCCGTCACCGACCAGCAGGAAACGTCCATTTTCGCGCGCTTCGTCGAACGGTCCGGAGCCGCCTACACGGTGGGCGGGTCGATTCAGGATCTGGCTGGCTGGATGGGTGAGGCCTCGGCGGCCGAGCAGCGGCTGCGGGTTGACTTTTACGGCACTACGCTCAATGACCCGTTCATCTCGCGCGTGGTGGTGCGCCGCGGATATACCGTGGGCACGGCGCGACTCAAAGTGCTGGCGAGGTAACGATGGCGACCATTCACCTGGCGATGGATTCGGACCCTGGGCTTGCCCTGCCGCTGGGCACCATCACGGCGCTGTCCGAGACCGAGCAGGGCTTGCGGGATGCGGGATTCGCGGCTGATCCCTACACCGGCACCCGGCTGACGACCTTCGACGACACCGCCGCCGGCTGGAACGACGCGGTGGAGCCCGGCTGGA
>VXPS01000190.1 GCA_009839425.1 Chloroflexota bacterium | reverse complement strand
GCCCACCCCCACCGCCACGCCGCGAACCAGCCCATCGTCCCCGATCAGTTGATCAGGCGCGCCGTGATGCGGCGCGCGCAACCGCACTTTCATAGAGCTCCGTCAGCGGAGCCGTCAGCCGCTCCCACGAGAGCTCCTCGGTAGCCCGTTCGCTGGCGCGCATCCGTATGCCCGCGATCTCCGTGGCCCCGAGCGCCCGCAGCACCGTCTCCGCCACCGCCCCGGGGGTTGCGTCAGCTGCCACAAACCCGGTCTCTCCATCGCAGATGAACGTCAGCGCCTCACCCACTGGCGTCGTCACGACGGGAACTCCGGCGTACATCAGGTCGATGTAGCGCGGCGAACACTTCGCTCGGTTGGCCACCGTGTCCGCCAGCGGCATCAGCGCCACGTCCACCGCCGCCAGCGCCGATGGAATGTCCGCGAACGGCAGCCAACCAAGAAAAGACATTCGATCGGCGAGCCCGGAGACTCGCATGTCGGCGGCCAGATCGCGCTCTTGTCCAAACTTCCCGGCGCCAAGCACCAGGAAGCGCGCGGTCGGTGACCGCTCCGCGATGTCCCGGATGACGCGTGCCCACGCCTCGAGACCGTAGTCGAAGAATCGCGTATAGATCAGGATCAACTTCGCGTCGCTCGCGATGCCCAGCGACCGGCGAAATGCGCTACCGACCCGATCGGGCGCCCAATTCTCGTAGGCCGCTGGATCGAAACCGTTCGGTATGTGCAACCGGGGGCAGTCGGGAGCGACCGCGCCTGCTCGCTCCGCCAGCAGACCGCTGGCCGCCGTGAAGGCTTCGCAGCGCCGCATCCCGAGTCGCTCCTGAATCTCGAACAGCTCTACCAGCGTCCGCGGATAGTCCTCGTTCTGGCTCCAGCCGGCGCGACCCTCCCAGTCGTCCAGGTCCAGAACGACTGCCGGACGCTCGCGGCGTCGCGCAATCAGCATTTGCGCCAACCCCGACACGGCCTTCGGCTTGAACACATGGACGAGGTCCGGACGCCACTCCATTACCAGTTCCGCCGCTGCCCGTGCCAGCCGCCACTGCGTCCAGGCCGAACCGATCAGAACCGTGCCATCAAACGTTGGGCGGGACAGACAGGTCACCTCAACCTCGCCGTCTTCCCACTCTCGCCCGTAGGTGGCGGGGTCGTCATACGGCGGCACGATCACGCGTATTCGGTGGCCCATCGCCGCCGCCGCGCGCGCCATCGGCATCACCCGCCGGCCTGTCGTGTTCTTGGGCGCAAACCCGAACGGCGCGATATAGACGGCATACATCGGACTACGGGCGACGGCCACGGACCCACACAACCGCGGCCCCCAGGCATAGTGCTCCCAGGCTGACCAGCGATACCAGACGCCCCACCTCGAACGGGACGGACCGGTAGGTGAACTCCACCAAGTGCTCCCCAGCCTCCCGGATCAGCACCGCCCGGTGTCCCAAATTCGCCCGCCACACCGGCTGTTCCACCCCATTCACCTGCGCCCGCCAGCCGGGATAGGGCGCATCTGGCAGCACCAGCACCCGCGCACCGGTAGCCTGAACCCTTAGTCTTACGCGCTCGGGCGTTTCCACCAGCGACTCGACGCTATCGCCGCCGGGCTCGGACTCGGAACCAACCGCATTGAGCCCCCGCAGCTCGGCGGCGGACTCCGCATCCACGCGACCAGCTGACGCCGACGGTCGCAGCAGTCCGATTTCCCGCGCCGCCTCGCCTGGCGCCCCCCAGCGCGATCCGACGTCGCCCACGACCGTGAGCACCACAGTCTGGTCCGCGGCGAATCCAAACCCGCCGACCAGGTCGCGCGCCTCCATCTCGTCGCGCGCCAAGCGCACGTCGCCCACCAGCCAGGCCCTCGCTACCGGCGCTCCCCGACGAGTCACCACCACCTCGCCGGCCCGCACGCTCAGCGCCGCGTTCTCCGATAGCAACGCCACCGCCGTCGACCCGCCATCGGCATGCAGCAGGGTCAAGGCCCGCAGATCAAACGGCAGATCCTCGGCAGCTATCGACACTCGAGCAACGTCAACCGGCGCCTTAAAGGTGACCTGGCTCATAAACGCCGGCCGGTCCAGCCCTCGGCGAACCGCCACCAGGTGTCCCGAACCAAGCACAACCCGTTCCGGACGCTCGGCGCGCCGCGTCAACGGCAGCGTCACCGTCCCTCCATCCGCCGCGTGCAACGTCACCCGGCCCGCCGACCCAGCCGGGCCGTTCGGCGGAGCATTGATCACCACCGCTACCCCCACCACGTCAGCCACATACAGCTCGTCGCTGCGTCCACTTTCGTCGATCCGCCGCCAATACCCCAGATCCAGCGTCGCCCCCGCGACGTCATGCATCTTGTCGGGGCTGCGAATCACCAACCCCACCCCCAATCCGTCCAGCGCCCGGTCGGATGGAATGTCCGTGATGGCCTGCTGGATCAGCAGGTCGGGAGTCGCCCCCGTCCCGGGCAGCAGAACGTCACGAAACTCCACGTAGCTCCGCAACGGCAACACCCCGCCGTCGTATCCGTCGGCGGTCGCCAGCCGGTAGGCCATGCCCAGGTTCGGGTTCATGATCGCGGAATTCTTGAGGGTAACCAGCAACTCCCGAAACGAGCGCTCGCCCAAACGATGGAACCATTTCTCCGCAATGACAGTCCGCGCTGGCTGGCTGATCTCGAACGACGGTTTAGCCAGACTCAACACGCGCCCATTCCAACCGTCCGCACGCAGCACCGCCTTTACGCTGGCGTCACCGGCATACGCCTCGGCTGGCACGGCCTGACCAATCGGGGCCGGACCCGAAGCCACGACTAACTCCACCACCACCAACACCACCGCCGCCCAGCGCGCCCACGCCCAGGGCGACGCATAGGCCGCTGTTAGCAGGACTAACGCCAACAGTCCGGCCACTATCCACGGTCTCGAGATGTCGTCGCTCACCGGATGCAGCGCACCCACAACGGCCAGCGCCAGTCCGAGCGCAACCAACCCCAGCCCGGCCCCCGTCCCTCGCCGCCACTCGCCTAAGGC
>VXPS01000086.1 GCA_009839425.1 Chloroflexota bacterium | reverse complement strand
GCCGACTGGGACACGCCGCAGTGGGTGACGGTCTCGGTGGGACGGGACAGCGACACGGCCGGGGAAACAGAAACCATCGAGCACACGGCGACCAGCGGCGATGCCCGCTATGACGGCATCGAGATCGCCAGCGTCAACGTGGTCATCGAGGACATGAACCAGACCAGGATGCCGACCGGCAATCTGACGGCGAGTCGGACTTACTGCACCATTCTGACGAATGAGACGACCTGTCCGGTCACCCTCAGATGGACCTCGCAGGATACGACCGCCGTTCAGGTCCGCCGCATCATGGGCACCACCAACGAGATCCTGGTCCGTAGCGGCAGCCCCACCGGTTCGTACGATTTCGACGGAGTCGAGGTGACCGAATCCGTCTTCTATCTCTACGACTACTCCGGCGGCAGCCGCGGGCGACAACTGGGCCTGCCCGTCACCGTCACCGGGATCAAGGAACTCACAATCAGCCCCACCTCGGGCGACGTGGGGACGGTGGTGACCATCACCGGATCGCACTTCGGGGCACAACGGGGAGACAGTGTCGTTTACTGGAAGACCCATATTCCATCGAGGAGGCTCTACGCTGCCTTTGTGCCAACGGTGGAATACCGGAGTTGGAGCGACACCGAGATCCAGGCCGTGGTTCCCGAGGGAGCCGGAATCGGGCTGGTCAAGGTCAGTGTCGGAGACACAGAGCGCTTTGTGCACTTTGAGGTTACCGGAATTGTGGATCCTATGGTGCCGGTTGTCTCTTCGGTGAGTCCGACATCCGGACCGGTTGGGACCTGGGTGACGGTCTACGGGTCGAACTTCGGAGCCACCCAGGGAACCAGCACGGTGGCCTGGCAAACGGTCTGCAGGGACGTTTTCCGGGCGACGCAGGATCCCCCCACTGGCATTCTTGTGCCCGCGACAGAATACCGTAACTGGAGTGACACGAGCTTGGAGGCCCGGGTTCCGGCAGGGGTCCCTCTTGGTAGCTATGACGTGGTGGTGACGGTGAACGAGGAAGGCAGTGGGTGCGGTGGCACCTCTACTGTTAACGATTTTACTGTCATAGGCGAAGGTGCTCCGAGGTGCGACTCGTTTACGGCCTCCCCCACCGACATCTGCAACGGTGGGTCCTCGACGCTGAGCTGGCGGACGTCCGACGCCGATGGTGTGACCATCGACCAGGGGGTCGGGCCCGTGACACCGGTAGCTGGGGGAAGCGAGACGGTGTCCCCGACGACGACCACCACCTACACGCTGACGGCCACCAACACGGTCGGCACCGCCACCTGCACGGCCACAGTGAACGTCTGGAATACGCCAACCGCCACGATCAGCGCGGATCGGACGACCATCAACGAAGGTCAGCCGTTCACGTTGAGCTGGAGCAGCAGCAACGCCGACAGCGTACGCATCGATCCAGGGATCGGCACCGTCGCGCCCAATGCCAGCGGCAGCCGCGAACTGCGGCCGTCAGAGGGTATGCACACCTATACGATAACGGCCTCGAACCCGGGCTGCGCAAGCAATGCCACCTCGACAGTCACGGTGACGGTTAGGCCGAAGCCAGCGGGCAACATCACGGCGTCACCGAATCCGTGCACGATCGAGTCAGGGGACGATGACTGCACGACCACGCTCACATGGAGCGCGACGGGGACCACTGGGCTTCTGGTGAAGGTGTCGCGGGACGGGCAACGGTCAAGGGTCGTCTCCAGCAGCGGGGCTTCGGGAAGCGCCTCGCCCTCGTGGATTGAACAGGGTTCAAGCTACAAGTTTTCTCTATATGACTACATGGACCGTGTCGAGGGGGCGGAACTGGACTCGGTCACAGTCACGGGGGTGACACCGGGGACTCCCACGTGCGGAATTACGGCCTCACCGGCCGACATCTGCAGCAGCGGGACCTCGCGGCTGACCTGGACGAGCAGCAACGCCACCAGCGCCGAACTGGGTCCGGACGGCATCGTCGTGGATCCGAACGATCACCGGGATGTTTCCCCGTCTTCGGACACGGAATACACCCTGACGGTGACGGGTGCGGGCGGGAGCGCCATGTGCAAGACGACGGTGAACGTGTGGGATCCGCCGACGGCGAGCATCAGCGCCAACCGGACGACCTTCAATGAAGGTCAGCCGTTCACGCTGAGCTGGAACACGACCAACGCCGGCAGCGCGAGCATCGATCAGGGGGTGGGGAGCGTCACCCCCAACGCGAGCGGCAGCCGCACACTGACGCCGTCGGAGGGCACGCACACCTATACGCTTACGGCCTCGAAGGCGACCGGGTCGCCCTGCTCGGACGCCAGCGACAGCGTCACGGTGACGGTCAGGCCGAAGCCTACGAATCCAAGCATCACGGCGTCGCCGAATCCCTGCATGATCCTTCCAGGAAGCAACACCTGCACGACCACCATCACCTGGAGCGCGACGGGGACCAACGGCACCTTGGTCGAAGTGGATCATAGGGTCCGGGTCTTTGCGACCAGCGGCGCCACGGGAAGTCAGGACGCCGCGTGGATACAGGAGTCGCCCCAACACAGCTACACCTTCGAGCTGTACGACTACAACAATCGGATCAAGGGGGCTCTGCTGAAATCGGTCGGGGTGACGGGCATGAGGCTGGACCCGCCGACGATCGACTCCTTCACGGCCACGCCGTCGAGCATCACGCGTGGGGACGGGTCGAATCTGGAGTGGACCACGACCGGTGCGGACACGGTGACGCTGACGGGACATGGAACGGTGGAAGGGGACGGGAACCGGACGGTGGTGCCGTGGGAGGTCGGGGACCACCGCTACACGCTGACGGCGAAAAACAAAGCCGGGCAGGTAACGGACACGGTGACGGTGACGGTGAGCCTGCCGCCGGCGCCGGTGATCCACAGCATGTCGCCGAGCCAGGGGGTGCCGGACTCGCAGACGACGATCTACGGGGCGAACTTCTCGACGACCGAGGGGTCGGTGAGCTTCGGGGGGAGTTCGGCGGAGATCAACAGCTGCCGGGCGACGGCGGTGTCGGTGCAGGTGCCGGGGC
>VXPS01000238.1 GCA_009839425.1 Chloroflexota bacterium | reverse complement strand
ACCTTCCGCGGGAGGTAATGCCAACCCTCGCCACCCGTCAGGTCCAACCCGGCGAACCACTGGGCCTTCTGCCACTAGGCTCCAACCTGCGAATGGCTGACACTCCTCGACGAGTCCTTTGTGTGCGGCAGCCGCGTGACTCACTCCACCCTGCGTCAACGGGCTGGGGCAGTATCTTCCACTGCAGAACGGCGGGTTGGACGGCGGTGCCCGGCTCTGACCGCTACGCTCCCTCCTCGGGGCAGCTTCCCAACCCTGACATTTTCGATGCCCATTGACAGCCGCGAGGCGTTCGGCTGCACCTGCCCCTCCGACTCTGACGTCGCCGCCTTCGCCAAGGCAGCATGTGCGGAAGAGGGAAGGGAGTTGACCCATGTACCCTTCCATGCCGCGATTCCACATGCCGAGGACAGCCCCGGACAGCACTTCTTCCGGACCTGCAGGCCCACGGCAGGGCGTGGCGGCGCACCGACGGTCACTCCGGTACCGATACCACACCTCTGGTCCTTCGAGAGGGCACGCGCTCTTTCCTGACGGGCAAGGAGCACGGAGTGGACGTGCAGGTGATGAGGACCAGCAAGACCGACCAGGTCGGATAGAAGGCCAACGACCGCGGGGTGCGCCGGCCAAGTACCGGCGAAGCCCGAGAGCTACTCGAACGCGGTTGGGGTATATCCGGCGGGGAGCGCGGGAAAGAGACGGGGCCTACCCTGGGAGGTGTCTGGGCCTAACCGGTTGATCCGGACTAGAGCGTCAGCGATGGTGCCGGATGAGAACGGAGGAGTCGGCAGACGCCATGGGACCGGGTGGACATCTGCCGGGAAGGGCGGAACTTCCTGGTGCGGAAGGCAGGCCGGATGACTCGGTGGTCGCCGAGCCGCGGGAAGGCATGACGGCCGGCCCTGGCTGGCGTGATGCGCCCATTGGGAGGGCAGAGCGACCAGAAGCCGACCTGTACCCGGCGCGGAGCGGCAAGCGTCGTCGCTGTCTTGCCACAACCGGCGCCTTCAGAATCTCAGCTCATTCTGGCCGAGTGCACGGGTAGCGCCTCGGTCTCCAGCGTAGATAGGTCCAAGCGCTTGGATGCGTGGTCGATGTCAAAACCGATCACGTTGCCGGCGGCGTCGAGATCGACGTTCAGCCCATCCGATACCTCACGTGTCTCCGCGCCTGGTCGGGCCCTGAGTTCGACATAAAGGCTGTCAGTATCGGGACAGTAGTGAAGTCTCATGACTCGTCCTGTCGGAATCTCCGATCGAAGAAAGCGTTGTGGATCGTCTCCCAGTCGCTAAGTGTGCATTTTTCGATGGCCGTTGACACTCCTCATGTCAGTATCCCAGGCGCCGCTGTCACACCTCGGAAAGAGAACGTCTCGTGGTTCCCGCCGCCTGCTCGAACCCGGTTGCGGTTGGCCACTCCGTGAGCTGAGCTGAATACGCGTGCCATGCCCGGGCAATCTGCGAGAAGCAGGTGCTTTCGGCCCATCTGAATCGAGTTGACCGAGACGATCAGGCACCCCCACTCGGACAATATCCCCTTCGTCCAGCATATCCACTGGCCGCCCCAGTGGATCGTGTGGATGCCGGTGAGGGTCTCGAGACCCTCGCCGGAGACTATGGTCTGGTATTCAGTCAGATCGAAGACGCCGTGTTCTGTGAACGGGCCGGTCGAGCAGGGTCTACATACCGACTGGGAACCTGGGTGGAGAGCAGATTGGCGAAGAGCCGAGATCCGGGGAACGGCACTCCCGGCTTCTCCTGGCGCCGATCATGCCGGATCGAAGCTGATCCGAAGCCGGGTGCCTGTCGCGTGGGCGATCCGCTCCAGTGTGCGCGTGGACGGATGGACGCGGCCGCTCTCAAGGCGGGCCACGACCGATTGTGTCGTCCCCATGCGTTCGGCTAGCTGGGCCTGAGTAAGTTCGGCGCGCTTGCGGGCCTCGATTAGCGTACGCGCGAACGTAAACTCCAGGTCAAGGCCGTCATAGGCTTTCCGGTAGCCCGGGTCCTCACTCCATTGCCTGTGCAACTCCGATACCTTGGTCATCTTGAAATCTCCCCGGCACGGCGCAACGCCAACTCAATCTCGCGCTTCGGCGTCCGTTGCGTCTTCTTGACAAACACCCGCACGACCACGACCCGCTTGCCCGGCGCGGTGACTTAGAGCGCTCGTGATATGCCGGCTCGACCGGTCATGCGCATTTCCCAGAGCGGGCCGGTGAGGTGCTTGACGTGCGGCGCACCTATGCGTTCGAGGCCGACGGCGGCAATCAGCCCGCAGATGCGTACGAAGCGGGCGCGCATTTCGGCAGGCAGCGCACGCAGCTCCTCGTCCACGGTTTCACTCAGGGTCTCGACCGTCCACGTCATGTCCGATCACAATATAGCATGTTTGCTATTAACACCACACTCTGTCGGCGGCCGCAGATCAGCACCAAGGAAAGTGGCTCATCGACAGCCACCGGCGCTCATCAGCCCAGTGGTAGATAATCGCGTCGGCAAGTTTCTCGCGCACGGGACCGGCGCGGCCTGCAAGGCGGCCGGCTACCTCTTCGGGGAGCGGGACGCGGACGGTACGTGCTGAACCGGTCCGCCGTGGCGAGACCCACCAACTTGCCCGATGCCTCGGGTTTCGGTCTGCCTGCCTTCCCGTAGGGATCCATGGACGGGAGTATCCATGTCAAGCGGATGCCGTTTTTTCTGGCAGAGATCTGCCTAGCGGCGTCTCTCGCCACGGCTCGGTTGCGGTGTCCGCTTCTCATCCGTGAGCGCTCCCCGCCTGGCCGGGCGTGGGGAAGATGGGGCTGGTGTACTCTCTCGGCGGATGCTCCCTCCAAGTGCGGTCCTGCTGGACGAGCGTGTTGGCGAGGACGAGCAGCTTCCGCATCACGGCCGTCAGAGCAACCTTCGGCGGCTTCCCCTTTGCGACGAGCGCCTCGTACTTCCGCTTGAGGTCGGGATTGTGCTGGGCCGCGACCAACGCGGGCATGAAGAGTAGCCTGCGCACCCGATGTCTGCCGCCCTGGATGAAGCTGCGTCCCTTCCAGTGTCCAGACT
>VXPS01000274.1:412-3063 GCA_009839425.1 Chloroflexota bacterium | reverse complement strand
GTCGACCCCTTGTTGCGGCGAATCGAGTCTCGCCTTGGGGAGATACTGGACAAGCGTGGAGAGGATGAATGAGAAAACCTGACGTCGGGAAACTGTTGCTGAGTCCGAACTCAGACCCTTCCGGGGGCGCGATGTCCACATCGGCGGGCTCGAGAGGTGCGAAATGATCGATCCGATCGCGGCGCTGTTGGAGCGGAGGCGCGAGGAATCCGGGGCCAATCCAGCCCTGCTCTGCGCGCTCGACATCGAGGTCACGATCCGGGGTGGGCTCGCCCTCGTCGAAACCACGCGAACCTATGTCAACCAGGAGGAGAGGCCGGTCGAGGCCCTTCTCAGCATCCCGGTGCCGGTGCATGCGGCGTTCTTCGGGCTGACCGCCAAGATCGGCGGCAAGCTCTACGAGGCCACGGCGGCACCCCGCGAGGAGGCTCGCGAGAACTACGAAGACGCTATCGACGAGGGGCGGGGAGCGGTGCTTCACGAAGAAGTCCTCCGCGGCGTGCATTCCCTCTCGGTGGCAAACCTGGCACCCGGGGCCGAGGCGGAGGTCAGGATCCGCTGGGCCGAATCGCTGCGGTTCCTGGACGCGTCGGCGCGGCTGCGCATTCCGCTGACAGTCGGGGACGTATACGGCATATCCGGACTTCCCGACACGGACGAGTTGGTTCACGGCGGAGACGTGCCGCAGGCTACCCTGCGCGTCCGGCACGACGCCTCCGACGTCCGGCTCGCCGACGGTACGCTGGCGCCTTCGCCGGACGGGAGCCTCGTCACCGAGATCCCCGCGAATGCCCCGGTCGACATCGAGGTGACGGGCTGGACCCGCATCCCCCTCGCCGGCCGTGCCGCCGATGGCCGCGAGGTGGCTGTTGCCATCGAACCCGCTTCCGGCGGAAGCGGCACCATCGACGCGGTGCTCCTCGTCGACCACTCGGGCTCCATGTACTCCCGTTGCGAAGGCGGCTTGCAGGCGAACCTGACCAAGCACGACGCGGTCCGGAGCGCGCTCGACGAGCTGGCCGGCACTCTCCGCGACGATGACAGGATCGCGCTCTGGGAGTTCGACACTAGCTGCGAGCCCGTCGGAAGCGGCCAGCCGGTGGGACCTTCGGAGTTCGGGCTCCTCGTGCCGGATCTCAGCGAACCGGCCGGCGGCACCAAGATCGGCGGCGCGCTCGACCGCGTGCGTTCCGTCGAGGCCCGGGACGTGCTCCTGATCACCGACGGCAAGAGCTACGCCTTGGATGTGCAGAGGCAGGCGCTGGTGGGTCGGCGGATCTTCGTGGTGCTCGTGGGCGAGGACAGTCTGGAAGCCCGCGTCGGACACCTGGCCGCGCTCACCGGCGGCGATCTGCAGTTCAGCTTCGGTGCCGATGTGGGACGGGCACTCGCCGCCTGCGTCCAAGGCATGCGGTTGCGGCGTGTGGAGAACTCGGCCGGCGAGTTTGATGCCGACGGTTCGCCCCTGCGCGTCCGGACCGCCAGGGGAGGCGCTTCGATCGAGGCGCGCTGGACAGCCAGGAGCACCGACGGCGAGGCGGAGCCGTTCTCCGCCGCTGTGGCGGCGTATGCCGCCAGCCTCGCGGTGGCGTGCGCCAGCAAGGACCACGCGACAGGAATCGCAGTGCGGGAGGGCCTCGTCACGCATCTCACCAGCCTGTTCCTGCGCGTCGATGACGGCGAGCGGCAAGAGGGGTTGCCCCTGACCCGGCGAGTTGGGCTCCCGACGCCCCGCACGGCACTGCGGCACGGTGTCAGCTACTCGCCTGCCGCTGACAGCGGACCTCCGCAGTCGCCGGAGCGGATTGGCGCTGAGCCGTTGATGCCCGCCATGCCGGCGCCCGAAGTGTTTTCTCCCAGGCCCGTACCGGACCGGGTGGATATTGCGGCCATCGCCGGAGTGATCGACTGGGACATCGCAGCCGATGCGCTTGCGCGGGGTGATCTCCGGCGTCTGCCGGGCGCCGTGGCGGACGTCATGCTGGCGCTCTCGGTGCACGAGGATGTTCGAGCCGCTGCCGCCGGGCTCGGGATCGACGGTTTGCTCCTGGCCATCGCGCTCGTCGCCGAGGCGGCCGCCGACCGGTCCCGGCAGGCGGCCAGGGTGCGCCGCCGCATCCTGCAGGGCGTCAGTGTCGCGGAATTCGAAGCCTTTGCGAGGGACTTCGGTGGCGATGAAGGCCTTCGGGCGTAAGGCTGTGCCCACCGTAGGTGCCGAGGCGGACCACAGTACCGCACAACGGCTCGGGGCGCCGTCGACGGCCCGCGCCGGACGCCTCGGCATTCCTGTTGAGCTGTCGACAGCCTGATCTGGTCTCGCCATGCAGACTCGAACCAGCGAAACCGATCCACTCCAGATTGGCGCGGTGAGTCCAGGGGACGGCCAGGGCCGGATCGGCATCACCTTCTGCCCCGGCAAGACTGATCCGGACGGATGGTTTGCGTCGTGGGCCCGCGACCTGGACGCCGACCTGGACGTGGTCCGGGACTGGGGCGCGACCGCAGTGGTCAGCTTGGTCGAAGAGGAGGAGATCGACTACCTGCAAGTGGGTGGTCTCGGCGAGGCGGTACAAGACCGGCACATGGAGTGGTGGCATCTGCCGATACCGGACGGGACGGCACCGCAATCCGACTTCGAAGAGGAGTGGACG
>VXPS01000274.1:0-402 GCA_009839425.1 Chloroflexota bacterium | reverse complement strand
ATCCGGGACCGGCTGCGTCTGGGATTCGATGTGCTCCTCCACTGCAAGGGGGGCCTAGGGCGGGCCGGGACCATCGCGGCCTGCCTCCTGGTGGAACTTGGCGCACGCCCGGAAGACGCGATCCGCCGCGTGCGCATGGCCCGCCCGGGTGCCATCGCAAACTGGCACCAAGAGGGCTATGTGGAGTGCTGCACGCTACGGGAGCCGGCAGTCCCTGGGCGGACCGCGGACGACATCCGGGACCGGGCACTCGGGGCGTTTCTCGGCTTGGCGGTGGGCGATGCGGTCGGTACGACGCTCGAGTTCCGTCCCCGCGACGTTGAGCCACGCCTGAAGGACATGGTCGGCGGCGGCCCGTTCGGCCTGCCGCCCGGCGGTTGGACCGACGACACCAGCATGGCT
>VXPS01000338.1 GCA_009839425.1 Chloroflexota bacterium | reverse complement strand
CGTCTACACTGGCATCGTCCCGCCAAGCCTCGGAGCCGGTGTGACGGCCAATCTCAACCCCACCGGATCGCCCCGCCATTCCGGGCGCCGCTACCTGCCCGAGGGCTCCGGCGTCAGCGTCCTCAGCTACGTCCTCGTCACCGCAGTCTTCGTCGTCGTCCTGATCGTCGTGCTCACCTCCCTCGGCAACAGCATCGGCGAAGGCCTGCAGGACCTCGTCGACCAGATCCCAATCAGCCTCTGAGGAGTCGCTAGCCCCGTGGAACGCGAACCCGACGAATACGCCCCGGTCGAGTACCTCCGCCGCCTCACCGGTCGCGGTCGTCGCGTCATCCAGCACGCCGAGCTTGAAGCCGCCCGCCTCGGCCACGACGCCGTCGGCCCCGGCCACGTCCTCCTCGCCATCCTCGAGTCCCCCCAGACCGCCGCCGCCCGCGCCCTGCGCGACTCCGGGATCGACTTGGAACCGCTCCGCGACGCAATCGTCGACAGCCTGCCTCCGGGCTATGCGCGGGACGACGGCCGACGGCCCCTCTCCGCCCAGGGCCGCAACGTCCTCCGCTCCGCCGCCCTGGAAGCCGAACGCATGGGCGTCCGCTTCATCGGCACCGAGCACCTGCTGCTCGGCGCGTTGGCCAATGCCGGCCGCCTGACCTCCGGCGCGCTGGCCGCCGCCGGCGTCGAGTTCCGCTCGCTGCGGCGCCGCGTCGAGGCTGCCTACCAGCCCGGCTCACCGGGCCGCGGCCGCCGTCGTCGCGGCCGCTGGCGCGGGCGCGGACGCCGCAGCAAGCCGCGCAGCATGCTGGCCGAATACGGCAGCGACTTCACCAACGCCGCGCGCACCGGCGATCTGGATCCCGTCATCGGCCGTCAGGTCGAGATGGACCGCGCCATCGAGGTCCTGCTGCGCCGCACCAAGAACAACCCGGTGCTGGTCGGTGACGCCGGCGTCGGCAAGACGGCCATCGTCGAAGGCCTGGCCCACCGCATCGTCAAGGGCGACGTGCCCGAAGAGCTGCAAAACAAGCGGCTGATCTCCCTCAGCCTCCCCGGCATGATCGCCGGCGCCAAGTACCGCGGCGAGTTCGAGGAACGCGTCCAGCAACTCATCGCCGAGGTCCGTAAGAGCGGTGACGTCATCCTCTTCATCGACGAGTTGCACACCGTCATCGGCGCCGGCGGCGCGGCTGGCTCCCTGGACGCCGCCAATCTCCTCAAGGGCCACCTTGCCCGCGGCGAGGTTCAGGTCATCGGCGCCACCACCTGGCGCGAATACCGGCGCTATATCGCCAACGACAAGAGCCTCAACCGCCGCTTCCAGCCCATTGATGTCGACGAACCCAGCGACGAGGACGCCATCGAGATCCTCAAGGCCCTGCGCCCCATCTACGAGTCGTATCACGGCGTGGAGGTCACCGACGACGCCGTTGACGCCTCCGTACACCTGTCTCGCCGCTACGTCACTTCGCGTCAACTGCCCGACAAGGCCATCGACCTGGTCGACGAAGCCTCCGCCCGGGCCAAGGTCCAGCGCCAGACCCCTCCCACCCGCATCGTCGAACTCCTGCGCCGCATCAAGGAACTCGACGCCGAAATCGCGGCAGAGCCCGAAGCGCCCGACGACCCGGAGCATCCCCCCGCCGCCAGGCGCCGGGTGCGTGACCAAGTCGCCGACGAACTCCGCGACGAACGCGCCGCCTGGGAAGCCGAGGTTGGCCCGGACCGTCCCGTCATCACCCCCCACGAGGTCGCCGAAGTCCTGTCCTCATGGATCGGTGTGCCGCTGCCTACGCTGGCAGAGAACGACTCCGACCGATTCCTCCACATGGAGGACGACCTGCGCAAGCGCGTCGTCGGCCAGGACGATGTGCTGGCCGAACTCGGCCGAGCCCTGCGCCGCGCCCTGGCCGGCATGCGAGACGAGCGCCGTCCGATTGGGTCCTTCCTCTTCCTCGGCGAATCAGGCGTGGGCAAGACCGAGACCGCCAAGGCCCTGGCCCAGTTCGTCAGCGGAACCGACGACAACCTAGTCCGCGTCGACATGTCGGAAATGTCCGAGTACCACAGCATTTCGCGGCTGATCGGCTCCCCGCCGGGCTACGTCGGTTTCGACGAAGCTGGTGGCCTCACCGAAGCCGTCCGCCGCAACCCGTACTCCGTCGTCCTCTTCGACGACGTCGAGAAAGCACACCCCCGCACGCTGCAGGTCCTGCTGCAGATCATGGAGGACGGCCTGCTCACCGATGCCAACGGCCGCCAGGTGGACTTTCGAAACACCATCGTGGTGTTGACCTCGAACCTCGGCGTCGACCAGGTGACCGGACCCAGCATCGGGTTCGAGCCGACCTCGGAGTCAGCCCGCCGCCACACGGCCTACGAGTCCCGCATCCGCGAGTACGCGCGCAAGCAGTTGCCTGGCGAATTCCTTAACCGGCTGGACCGCCTGGTGGTCTTCCGCGCGCTGGAAGAGGAGGAGATCCGGGAAATCGCGCGCCGGACCCTCTCGGAAGCCATCCTCCGCGCCGAGAACCTCGGCATCCGGCTCCACATCACGTCAGAGGCGCTCGACTACATCGTGAACGTCACCCTGGGACGCAACGCCGGCGCGCGGCCGATCGCGCAGTTGGTAGGCGAGTACGTCGACCAGCCACTCACCGACTACGTCATGCAGGATGCGACTAAGAGACGCGAATTCGAGCTTCGGGTGCAGGACGGCAATCCCACCATCGTCGAAACCACTCCGAGCCCTGCGGGTGCCCCCGGCTAGTCCCATGCACGTGGGCTGATGGCGAAACTCGCCCCGCCCGACCGAATCCAGGGCGGGGCGGTCCTTCGCGGATTCGCCCAGTCAGCAGCCGCTGGCCTCCGCACCACCGGCCGGGCCCTCGCCACCGCCCTCTTCCCACCGCGCTGCGCCGCCTGCGGCCGTCCCGGCGCCACCCTCTGCCAGCCCTGCCTGACCACTGCCACGCCTCTCCCCCACCCCCAGTGACGCCAATGGAATCGCCAGCAAAACAACGGTGGTGTCACTGATACACAACTCAGAGACCACTCAAAGGAGATAA
>VXPS01000045.1:2648-3079 GCA_009839425.1 Chloroflexota bacterium | reverse complement strand
CTGAACGGAAACCCCCGGCCCTGTAATTGAGTATGCTAGAGCGCGACATGCCATAAAACTGCCGTGCGCCGTGTAGCGTAGGAGCTGTGGGTAAGCAGCCCGACGCAGCGACCGGCGACGAGTCTGGCGGCGGCGGGCTGCTTATCCACAGCGGCGGTTGCCGCAATGCACGGACGCCCGGAAAAGGAAGGCCCTCGAGGTCATGAGACTGCGAAAGGAAAGCCGGCTGTACCACTCTGTCGTCTTCACTCTGGTCCGAAATCCTGGGGCACCGGACCGACGGCTGCACGTCCTCTATCTGCTTCAGCCCGCCGCAGCGCCAACACCGTTCCTCCCGCTTCTCGACTACGTCATCGACGTCGGTCGTGCACGCGCCATCTCATGGCAGCGGCACGCGGTCGGCGCCGTCGGCCTGTTCGGGGATTGCTTGG
>VXPS01000045.1:0-2638 GCA_009839425.1 Chloroflexota bacterium | reverse complement strand
GCGCAAGGCGCCTGCGCGCGGCTGTGACATAGGTCACCGATTGGCTCACAACCCGCTACGTTGCGAGGCCCCTCAACCCGATGCGCGAAGCCACGATTGCCGAGCAGATCGCCTATTGGCGCCGCCTCGACAAGCGCAAGCCGCATGCCCTGCTCGGATACACGACCTACCGCTCAGGGCATCAGCATCGTGCCGAGATTGCCCGTACGGTGGGCATTCGGCGAAAACCCACGACCGCGATCGGACGTGAGGTAGTGATCTTCCCGTCCGATCATATATGGGACCTGCTGTTCGCCGGCTTCGTCGTGCGCGGCAAGCAGCACTCTCCCGTGATCCATGAGCGGCTGAGCCTCAAGGACATCCTCATCACCATCCTGCTTCACGGCGGCGGCTTGAGGATGTCGGAGCCCTTCCATCTCTTCGTTGGGGATGTGGGCATCGACCCGCAGAACCCGCGTAGCGCCGTCGTACGCCTCTATCACCCCGAGCAGGGTGCGGCGCCGGCGGACTATGTCGACCCTCTCTCCGGGCGATACATCGCGGGCGACCGCGAGGAATACCTGCGCGTCCAGTGGCAGATGCATCCCCGCACCTTGGTCGAAGGCCGCTTCAAGGCAGGATGGAAGGACCTCCACCTCCTCGATCAGCGCGAGAAATACGCGCTCGTGCATTGGTTCGCGCCCGCTTGGGGCGAACTCTTCCTGACCTTGTTCAGGCCCTACATCGTCCATTGCCGGTCGCGGCACTGCCGGCATCCTTACCTGTTCGTAAGTCAGAAAGCTGGGTTCAAGGACGACCCCTACACGCTGGACTCCTATCGGCAGGCCCACGCCAGGGCGGTGCGCCGCATCGGGCTGGTTCCCGCGAAGGCCCTTGGCACGACGCCGCATGCGCATCGCCACGCCTATGGGCGCCGTCTCGCCAGTGCCGGCGTCGATGAACTGACGATTCAACGTGTGATGCATCACAGATCGCCCGCGTCTCAAGCCGTGTATACCGCGCCACCCGCTGCGGCGATCGCTGCCGCTCTCTCCGAAGCGCAGACGCGTCTCGAAGGTCTGGAAGCCAATCCCTTGGATCGGTTCACCCATGACCCGCGCCTGCGTCGTCTCGTCGAGGCCGCATCGCCATGACAGCTTTCCGATACTGCCAGTCCGACAGCTTCCGGGAAGCGTTGTCGCCGATCACCGGCCGTCGTCTCCACGTCAATCTCAGCCACGACAAGGTGTTCGTCCCGGCCGACATGAACCTCAGCCAAGCCAAGGAGCTCGGCGCGGAGCTGCCCAGCTACTGGCAGCAACAGGCCGCCGCCTACAACAACCACTGGAGCTCGTTGCACGACATGCGCGCCGCCTACCATGCCTTTGCTGAGGTCGAGACGATTTACGACTTCATGTCGGCCATCGACCGGATGCTCGGTCTCGTTGCCGTCGCAAAGAAGCCGCGCGCCTATGTGTTCCGCGCTCTGATCTGGCTGACGCGCTTGTGGTCGCACGGGCTGGTCGCGATCGCTCCGAAATGGACGACCGAATACAGGATCGCGTGCCCGGCCTCCGAGTTCACCGCGGGCGCGCATCTGCCTCTGCTCGAGGAGATCGCGGCCGTCGCTTCAGTCAAGTCCCCACGGGAAGCACGACGAGCCAAGGGCTTGGCGCTACGGATCGCCACCACGGCAGTCGGGGTAAGGGAACTAGGCGATCTGACGCCCTCCACGACGGCGGGATCGCTACGCCAAGCGATGGGGACGCGCTACCCGGGCATCGTCAAGGCCATCGTCAATGCTCAGGAGGTACGCTACGGCCCCTCGTCATGCCCGACGATTCGCGACTGGGGCGTGGCGCTGGTTCGCGTTCGCAAGAAGTCTGACGCGAGGTTCCTCTGGGCCACGGAGGCCGATCCCGAGCTTGAGCCGTGGCGACATTGTCTTGCTCAGTGGCTTGCCGAGCGTCCCGTGAAGAGCCAGGCCCTCAAGCTCGGCGAGTTCTTCCTCAACTATCTGCTCGCCAATCCCGGCGTCACGCGCAATCCGGAAGAGTTCTGCCGGCGAACCTACACTCCGCCGGTTCCCTACAGGGATTGGCTGGAACGGCGGAATCACAGCAGTCGCGCCCTGTTCGACAACAACAATCTCGGTGCCGAGTTTATCGAATGGCTGCTCGACGCGCGCTTGTCGACGCCCGACGATCTTGGGCGCCCGGTTCGCAGTCCCGAGCACTGGAATCCGATCACGCGGATGCAGCGCAAGGCCCATCCCATCCTCACGCACCGCGAAGCCCTGCCCACCCGCTACATCCGCGAGCTGATCCGGATCCTCACCGAGGACGACTTTGCCTGGCCGAAACGCATGCCCTCGGAGTGGATGTCGTGGTTCAACCACGAGACCGGTTGTTGGGAGAAGATCTGGAACCCGGTGCGCGTCTCCGCCTTGCTTCTCAAGCTTCATCTTCCATTGCGCACCGTCCAGGTCCGTATGCTCGACTCCGGAGAAGCGGACAGCGAGCGTTACGTGGACGGCCGGTGGATCAGCAACACGGGGCCGCTTGCCCCTCCGCCCGGCACCGTCGTGAGGCGTGGCTTCCTCCGGAAGTTTACCGATCCGCTGTCGGGCCAGGTCCACACCGGCTTCTACGTCAACACC
>VXPS01000388.1 GCA_009839425.1 Chloroflexota bacterium | reverse complement strand
CTGGTCGGAGACGACGTGGTGATCCGACAGCGCCATGAAGTCGTAGCCGGCGTCGCGGTACCAGGCCACGGCGTCCGCTGGCGACTTGGCCCCGTCGGAGTTGGTCGAGTGGGCGTGCAAATTGCCGCGGTACCAGCGGCCCTGAGTCAGAAACGGGTTGCCATCGCTTGCATTCGCGGTCATCTCCGACTCCTCATCGCACGGCGGCTCAGGCTATATGAGGGCATTATCGGTTCTACACCGGAGCAACGGCTACAGCCGGCACGCGAAGTTAGTCAGCCGGACATCCCGAAGCGGCCGGCATTAAGGCCTCGGGGGCGGGGCCGACTATGATCAGCGCTTTACGCGGCACCGCCGGGAGGAAGCACGAAATGCCGACGAATGGTCGACACGTGTCGGTCTGCATCCCGGCCAAGGACGAAGCCGAGACGATCGAGGAGATCATCACGGGCTGCCGACCGCACGCCGACCACCTGTTCGTGGTGGACGGTCACTCCAGCGACGCCACGCGTGACATTGCCTCAGCGCTCGATGTGCCGGTCTACCTGGACGCCGGGCACGGCAAGGGCTGCGCGGTGCGGGAAGCCATTGCTCGGGCGGAGGGCGACATCCTGGTCACCATCGACGCCGACATGTCGTTCGACCCCGAGGACATTCCGGAGCTGGTTGCGCCCGTGGCCAACGGCGAGGCCGAGTACGCCACGGGTTCGCGGATGCGCGGGGGCAGCGATGAACTGCACGGCGACTTCGACAAGTTCCTGCGGATGATGGGCCAGGACATCATCACCCTGGGCATCAACTACCGATTCGGGGTTCGGCTGACCGATTCGCAGAGTGGCTTTCGGGCATTTGATCTCGAAGCCGCCCGGTCAATAACTCTTCAGGAAGACATCACGACGACCGAGCAGGAGATGATCATCAAGTTTCTGCGCAAGGGGTACCGGGTCGCCGAGGTCCCCACCCACGAATACGCCAGCCGGCGCGAGCGCTCGCACATATCGCTGCGACGGCATGGGGCGCGGTACGTCTATAGCTGGTTGCGGTACATGTTCTTCTAGCCGAAAGACTCGGGCAGCCTCGGAGGATTCAGTTTGCGGTGCTATCCGCCCCACATTCGACGCGGCGGCCCTTGCGGCATGGACTGGCTGACTTCGACCTGATCCTTGCCGGGGAACCCGGTGGTGTAGAGCTTGTAATACAGCTCCCGCTGGGCCAGCAGGTCGGCGTGGGCGCCGCGCTCGACGATTTCGCCGTCCTGGAATACCAGGATCAGGTCCGCGCCGCGCACCGTGGCCAGACGGTGGGCGATGACAAACGATGTACGTCCGCGCATCAAGTGCTCCAGGCCGTCCTGGATCGTGCGTTCGGTGCGCGCATCCACGCTTGACGTCGCTTCGTCCAGGATCAGGATGCGTGGATCGGCCAGCAGGGCTCGGGCAAAGCAGATGAGCTGACGCTGGCCCACCGAGAGGCGGGCGCCGCGCTCCCGCACATCGGTTGCATAGCCGTTAGGCAGCTCTTGAATGAACTCGTGGGCACCGACAGCCGTGGCCGCGTCAACGACGTCTTGCTCGGATGCCTCCGGCCGTCCAAACACGATGTTCTGGTAGATACTGCCGGAGAACAGAAAGCTGTCCTGGGGGACGATGCCAAGCTGGCTGCGCAAGGAACGTTGCGTCACCGACCGGATGGGATGGCCGTCGATGCGGACCTCGCCGGCGTCGGCGTCGTAGAAGCGGGCCAACAGGTTGATGGTTGTGGTCTTCCCGGCGCCGGTTGGTCCAACCAGAGCCACGCGCTGTCCTGGTTCGGCGGTAAAAGACACGTCGCGCAGTACGTCTGCGCCGTCGTAGGCGAAGGTCACGTGGTCGAAGTCCACGCGGCCGGTGATGGGTGGGAGTTCGGCCGCCGATGGTGAATCGCTAATCTCTTCCGGCTCGTCCAGCAGCTCAAATATCTTCTCGCCGGCAGCCATCGTGGACTGCAACTGGTTGTAGAAGCGCGTCAACTGCTGGATGGGCTGGAAGAAGCGTGCCACCAGCGCAATGAATGCCACCAGCGTTCCGGTGCTTGTGTCGCCGCCAACGACCAGCGAACCGCCGACCACAATGACCAGGGCCGTGGCGATTGCCGAAATGGTGTCAATGACCGGGATGAATCCGGACACGATGGCCCCAGCCCGCACGCTGGCGGCCACATTGGCCTGGTTAGTGGCCTGAAACCGCGTGGCATTGGTGCGCTCGCGCCCGAACGACTGGGTGACACGAACGCCATCGATGCTCTCCTGCAGGTTGGCGTAGACATCGCCCACCGTGCTCCGAACATCACGAAACGCGTTGCGCGCCTTCGCGCTAAAGACCCGGCTCGCGCCCCACATCACCGGCAGCATGATCAGCGTGACCAGCGCCAGCTTGGCGTCCAGGACAAACATCATGATCACGATGATCAGCAGGATGAAGACGTCGGTGACCAGGGAGACCACGCCCATCGTCACGAATTCGCTAATCACGTCCACGTCGTTGGTTACCCGCGACATGACAGCGCCCAGCGGGTGTCGGGTGAAGTACGACAGCGACAGCCGGTTGAGCTTGGCGAACAGATCGTTGCGCAGCCGCAGCAAGCTCGCCTGCCCAATTGTGGCTGAAATGCGGACCTGCAGGTAGGTGCCCGCCCACATCAAGAACAACGTGACCAGGTAGACGGCGCCGATGGTGCTCAGCGCGTCAAAGTCACCTTTGGCGATACCCTCGTCGATCCCGAGCTTCAGAAGCAGCGGGCCGGCAACATTGGCGCCGGATCCAATAGACACGAGCACGACGGCCATAGCGATCATGCGCTTGTGAGGCGCCAGGTAGGCCAGCAACCGTCGGGTGATACGGGGGTTGTAGGCCGCGGCGTCGCCTTCAAAGCGACCCATCGACATCCGGCCGCCACCCATCATGATGACGGGCTCCCGACGGGGCTCGGGCTGGCGCTGGCGGCTTCGCGACGCAGTCGCTCCGCTTCGGCGTGCTGGGCCGCCCCCATTTGACGGGAAAGGCCGGCCGGCTCGATCAGGTGTTAGTGGGGGCCGCGCGGGCCGATGG
>VXPS01000048.1 GCA_009839425.1 Chloroflexota bacterium | reverse complement strand
AAATCCCTGGCCGGAAAACCTTGGACCCCGCTACCCTGTGCACACCCTGGGGGGGGGCGGCCTTCTGGTGGTCCCCGGCGAGCACGCCCAGGCCGCCCGAATACAGCGGAACCGACTCGGTGATCCCGTACTCCATCGAAAAGTACGCCACCGTCAGGTCGCCCGCTCCGGAATACCGAGCCGAAAACCAGGAACGAGTCTCCAGGTAGCGACGCCGTCGCTCCACCACCCGCTGCAGGTCGTGCACGAAAGCGGCATCTTCGGCCCGTCGGGCAAGCTGATCGGGTGTCACCTGGCCTAACAACGCCACCGGGTTGTGGTGCGTCGACTGCCAGGCATCCGGATCGATACGCCTGAAGAGATCCTGGGCGTCAGGACTCCAGGCCCACCAGAGGTCATACGCCAACTCGCGCAGTCCGCGCAGTTCCTCCGGAATCGCAGGACGTACGGTGATCAGGTGGTTCGGCTGCACGTGCGTCATCAATGCTGGTCGCTTCCGAAGGCCCGCCGTCTGCGTGCGGCGTCCTAGGCTGCCATCACCCACAGATTGGTGGCGACGCGCTCATCAACCACAACCGTCTCGCCGTCCAGCTCCAGGACCATGGAGCCTGAAGGGGTAACCTCGCGCACCGTCATGATGTGACCGGGCACGAGTTGCTTCTCTTCGAAATACCGCAGCAATTCCCCATCGTCCTCGGCCGGCTCAGATAGGCGGACAATTCGCACGACTTGGCCTGGCTCGGCCTGGCCCAGGCTAAAAAACTGCGTGACATCCGTTTCTGGGTAGTTGCCGGGAATGGGCAATCCATGAGGACAGGTCGCCGGATGGCCCAGCGATGCCGAGATCCGTTCCGTCAGTTCCTCGGAGACCGAATGCTCGAGCCGGTCAGCTTCTTCGTGAACCTCGGCCCAGCCCATGCCAAGCGTGCTGATCAGCCAGTGCTCAATCAGGCGATGACGCCGCGCCAGCCGCTCCGCCACGCGCTCGCCGCCCAGCGTCAGGTAAATCTGCCGCCGCTCGTCGATCCAAATATGGCCGTCGCGCGCCAGGCGGTCCAGCGTCGCCGACACGGTAGGCGCGGCTACGTGGAGCCGCTCGGCCAACCGGGCGTTGATTACCGGTTCCGCCTCGGCCCGCATGCCGTAAATGGCCAGCAGATAGTCTTCGGTTGTGCTTGTGAGCGCCATAACGCTCAATTCTGCCACGCGTGGCGTACCTCGCTGAACCTACCGTCCCGGTTACCGGCCGGTCGTGGGAAAGGCCAGCACATCCCCGCTCAACTGCACCCGTACCCGCGCTCCGCGCCGAAACGTGAACGTTGGACCTACCCGCGACGACAGCCGCAGCCCCGAGTCGAACCGCAAACTGATCATTTGGTCGTGTCCAAAAAAGCTCCGACCCACTTGAACCGCCTGCCCGCCCAGGTCGTTGGTCAGCTGCAACGCTTCCGGCCGAATCAGCACGTCGGCCGGCCCGTACAGGTCGTCCAGGACTGAGATTGTGCCCAGGTCGCACACCACGGCCCGCCCGATGGCCCGACCTTCGATCACGTTGATGTCGCCAACAAACTCCGCCACCCTACGGGAGGCCGGGCGGCGATAGAGTTCGGCCGGCGCCGCCTGCTGCAAGATGCGCCCGTCCATCATCACGGCCACTTCATCGGCCAGACTCAGTGCCTCTTCCTGGTCATGCGTGACGATGATCGCCGTCGCGTCGGCGGCCCGCAGCACCTGCCGCACTTCCCGGCGTACCCCTTCGCGCAGCGCTGGGTCCAGGTTCGAAAAGGGCTCATCCAGCATGATGAGCCGCGGACCCGGCGCCAGCGCCCGCGCCAGCGCCACCCTCTGTTGCTGCCCACCTGACAGTTCGTGCGGCATCCGCGTTCCCAGGCCGTCCAGCCCCACCTGGCCCAGCATTTCCTTCGCACGCGCCGCTCGCTCCAGTCCGCGCGGCAGCCCGAACGCCACGTTGTCCTCGACGCTTAAGTGCGGAAACAGGGCGTACTCCTGAAACACCAAACCCACCTGCCGCCGCTCCGGAGGCAGATGCACCGAGTCCGACTCCACCGTGCGCCCAGCCACTTCGATCGTGCCGTGGTGCGGGCGCTCCAGACCCGCGATCAGGCGCAGCAACGTCGTCTTGCCGCAGCCGCTCGGACCCAACAAGGCCAGCAGGGTGCCCGTCGCAATCTCTAGCGACGCGTCGTCCACGGCGGTCACGCCGGCGAATCGCTTGGTCAAATTGCTACAGCGCAGCGCCGGGCTCATGCGTGTATGTCTGCGCCTACGACAGCGTCGATCACAACCAACTCACGGGATCTCTGGGTGTCTCTCGGACGGATTAGCCCATGCTAATCCGAATTTTCGCACAGCCTAACGCCACACCTGCCCGGCCTTGACCTTGCAGGACTGTTGGACTGCTAGCCCGGATCCGTCGGCGTATGCCGCAACGCCACGTCATCGTCGATCGACCGCAGGTGCAAGTCTCGCTGAGGGAATGGAATCTCCACGTCGTGCTCGCGGAAACTCTCGTCGATCGTGAAGTGCAGATCGCTCAGCGTCCCAAACCGCTCGCTGATATCGGCCACGTACGCCAGCACCCGGAAATTCAGCGACGAATCCCCAAACTCGAAAAAGAAGATCCGCGGCTCCGGATCGTCCAGTACCAACTCGTGCTCCGTCACGGCCTCCCGGATCAGCCGCTCCACCAGCCGCGTATCGGAGCCGTAGGCCACGCCAACCACAAAGTCCACCCGCACCCGCCGGTCGTCCAGCGTCCAGTTGTTCACCACGCTGGAAATTAGGTCGCCATTCGGCACGATCGCCTGCGTCTGGTCGAACTTCCGCAGCGTCGTCGCCCGGATACCCACGCGCTCAACCGTCCCAAGCTCTCCCGCCACGCTCACCACGTCCCCGACCTTGATCGGACGCTCCACCAGCAAGATCACGCCCGACACGAAGTTGTTGGCGATGTTCTGCAGCCCGAAGCCCATCCCCACGCCCAGCGCGCCGAACACCACCAGCACGGCGTCCAACTGGAAGCCCACCGACCGCAGCCCGATGAACCACCCCAAGATAATGATCGTGTAC
>VXPS01000080.1 GCA_009839425.1 Chloroflexota bacterium | reverse complement strand
ACCTGGCCGCGCTCAAGCGCATGGGCTGCACCGTCGAGATCGTGTCCTTCCGCGCCCGCATGTTCGCGCCGGACGCCGCGGCCGTGGAACGCGTCCTCGGCCGATGGCCGCTCGCGGCGTGAGCGTCGGAACCGACGCCCGCAACATTCCGAGAGTCCCCGGCAGCAATGACTGCCGGGGACTTGCCTCTCCATGCATCTGCCAGCGACGCACGTCCAGCTACTCTAGCCGGCTGGTGCCCGGACTCTATGGCTGCCGAAGACCCGCATCTGGCTCAGAGCCTTCGGAAAACGCTCGCAGGCTTTCGCGGTCATCACTGAGTTTCACGGCGCCCGGGTACGGAGGACGTCAAATTTGCTTTCAAGGCGTACCTCCAGACTCCGACTCATATGCCGGAACACCGCCAATACCAGTCACGGTCAAGAATGAGAACCACGTTTGCACTTAACGTCGGCCGAGCTGCCAATTACAGGAGACCTTTCATGATCGACCGGACCCTTCCCGACGAGCCGGACTTTTGCTTCGTGCCCGCCTACGACGTCGAGACCGAGCTGCAGCAGATCCGCATCGTCTTCGCGGGCATGCCTGGGCACGTGCCGACCGCGCTCGTCGCCCTGGACCTCGACGACGCGCTCAGCCTCTGCGACCGGCTCAACCGCAGGCTCGGGCACGACCGCGCGGCATGGACGGCCATGGCCGCCGAATCCATGCGGGACGAGGACGGGTCCGGGGGCAGGCCGTTGAACTGAGTGCATGCACGGACAGCGTCCGGTCGCCGATGCCGAAGGCGTCCGGCCGGGTCCGTACGGGCTCCCCGCCGCATGGCCGAAGCCGGCCCCTGCTCCGCTGCCGGCCCACCGTCCGCCGCCTCAACCGCGACGCGCGAGCCACCACGAGGCCGCCCAGGCAGGCGCACTTGCCAACAACGCAAAGCCGGCGATCGCGACGGGCCCGAGCAGGCCCGCGAACACGGACGCGGCCACGGTGAGCGCGCCGAGCGAAACCCCAAGCCACCAGGCGGTCTGGCGGCGGCCCAGGCGCCAGAGCCTTCGGCAGCCGAGGGCAAGGGGCAGCCCGCATGGCGCCACGACAATGAGCGACGGAATCGACATGACCGCGGCCATCATCAGCATCCCGGCTTCCGGAGGCCCGTCCGCCTGCGGCGCGAACCGCGCCGCAGCCTGCACGACCACGCCGGCCGGCAGCCAGCAAAGCGCCAGCGCCCAGAACCCGTACCGCTCGTTCCATGCCTTCATTTCCATGCCGCTGGGATGCACGGTCCGCGACGGCGGTTCAAGCTGTGGCGCGACGTCCTTGTCCCCGGAGGCGGAGGGGAGCCTGCCGGAGGCGAACCCGCCCAGGGAGAGGGAGCGGCGGAACCCGTGAACCGGAGGAGACCGAGACATGAAGACGCTGACATATGCCGGGATCGGATCGCGCGCGACGCCGCAGCGGGTCCTGGCCGACATGAAGACCATGGCGGGGTGGCTGGCGCGGCAGGGCTGGCATCTCGCGAGCGGCGGCGCTGACGGAGCGGACACAGCGTTCGCCGAAGGGGCGCCGGCCGGCCAGCGGACGGTCTGGCTGCCGTGGCGGGGCTACAACGGGCATCACGGCCCCGACTGCCGGGTGCTCGCGCCGAAAGACATGCCGGCGTGCGTGGAGGTCGCCGCCCGTCTGCATCCCGCCTGGGGACGTTGCTCGCCGGCCGTCCGGAAGCTGCATGCCCGGAATGTTGCGATTCTCGGCGTGGCTACAGGTTGTCCTGTCGATGCCTGTGTAGCGTGGAGTCCAGGCGGCCGCGTCGAGGGCGGTACCGGCATGGGGCTTCGCATCGCGGAGCAGCACGGCATCCCGGTCCTGAACCTCGGATCCATGACGCCAAGGGCCGCCTGCGAGCGCCTTGCCGCCGTCCGCCGGGACGCCGCGTCGCAGGATCCGTGACCCGGTCAATGCGTCCGAGAATCCGGGCGCGCCGGACCGGGCCGCACCGACAGGGATCCGCCATGATCGGGCCACGTGCAACGCCCGCGCGTCCGGTCGCCATCCGCCATGTTCCCGGCCCACTTGCGCCTTCATGGCGGAACCCCTATATTGCCCCATGGACGACATCGTGCTGAAGCCGGTCGAATGGGTGGGATCCAGCAGGGCGGACCTGAAGCGCTTCCCGGATCCCGTGAAGGACCACATGGGCTTCGCGATCTACCAGGCCCAGGCCGGCCTCACGCATCGCGACGCCAAGCCGCTGAAGGGATTCGGATCCGGCATGCTGGAGGTCGTCTCGCGCCATGACGGAAACACCTTCCGGGCCGTCTACACTGTCCGCCTGGAGACGGCGGTCTACGTCCTCCACGCCTTTCAGAAGAAGGCAAGGCGCGGGACCGCCACGCCGAAGAAGGAACTCGACCTGATCCGGCAACGCCTGAAAGCCGCCGAAAGGCACCACCGGAACGAACTCGAGGGAGGCAAGGGAACATGACCATCTCAGAGACCGCCGTGGAACGCGGAAGCGGCAACGTCTTCGCCGACCTTGGCCTTCCGGACGCCGACGCCCACCTCGTGAAGGCCGAACTCGTGACCCGCATTGGCGCCATCGTCCGGGGACGCGGCATGACCCAGGCCGAGGCAGGACGCGTGCTCGGCCTCTCCCAGCCCGACGTCTCGCGGCTGCTTCGCGGCGACTTCCGCGAGTACTCACTGGAGCGGCTCCTGCGCCTCCTCACCGCCCTCGGCCGCGACGTCGACATCGTCATCCGGCGGCCGCCTGACGCCGTGGCCGCCGGCACGATGCGCATCGCCGCCGGCTAGACCGGGCCGCGTTCAACCGACTCGCACCTGGCCACGTCCCTTGAGGGCGTCCATCCGCGGTCTCGCCCGGAACGGCGGCGCAATCCGATGTCGCGCGCGGGCCGTCGTGCCTGCCCGGCGCCGCTTCGCGAACTTCGTCACGGCGATGCCCTCGCGGCCACACCTGATTCCCCGATGGATCCGACGGGATCCCGCACCCGGCTCGGGCATTCCGTCGCGCGGGTCGGAGGCGGAGGGGCAATGGCATTCGGATAGACTTGCGGCTTGGCGGTCGACCTTTCGGCATC
>VXPS01000412.1 GCA_009839425.1 Chloroflexota bacterium | reverse complement strand
CGTGGAGCCGTGTCCAAATATGGCGAGATACTTGGTGACGCCCTGGCGCATCAGGCCCAGCACCAGGGCTTCGGCCAGCGGCAATGCGACCGTTGCGGAGAACGAGCCATCGCGGATCGCCTTGTCGAGCCCGCCGGCCTTGACCAACCACGCCGCACGTTCCTCGACGCCGGGAGGAATCGTTGTTGGCAGGGATTCCATGGGCGTCGGACTCCTGCCTTAGTCGGCCGCGACACGTACGATCCGGCCGGTCCGGGCCGATTCCTCGGCTGCCAGCGCAAACCGCAGCACCTGCCTACCCTCCGCGGCCGTTAGCACCGGCGCGCCACCGTTTCGAAGCACATCAAGATAGTGGCGCGTTGACAGGACAAAGCTCTCCTCCCACCCGGTCGCCATGTCGTGGTACGTCGTAACCGACCCGTCGCGATAGAGCACTACGGGCGCCGGATCGCCCAGGCGACCGTGGCCGACGTTGATCCAGAGCACTCCCTTGGTGCCCGTGATCTCCACCTTGTCATCCTGCGCGTAGTGCCTGGTGATCACCTCCAGTTCCGGGGAATCAACGAGTTCCAGGCTTCCGACCCGGTTCCCGGGGAATCGGAACGAGATGATTGACGGTGCGTCCACGTACGACCCATCGGGATAGGTCGTCTTGCCGATGAACGCGTGCACTTCCTCCGCAATGCCCATGAAGTGCCAGGCCAGTGCAAACTTGTGGTGTCCGTCATCGAATACCAGCGGGCCGCCGCCAGCGCTGCCGCGTTCCTGACGCCACGCACGAGTCGGCCCGGGCACCTCCCAGGCGGTGCGGTTCGACCCCTTGTTGCTCTTCAAGCGGATCGCCAACGGCCGCCCTACTGCCCCTTCGTCGATCAACTGCTTGGCCCGAATCACGGGCGGGAAAAAGACGAAGTTCTCGAACACCTTGAACGGTCGATCGGAAAGCTCTGCCGCCGCAACGAGCCGATCGGCCTCCTCGATGGAAATGCACATCGGTTTCTGGAGGGACACGATCTTTCCGGCCGCAATCGCTTTCTCAGCAGCAGAGAGATGCAGGTGGTGGGGCAGCAATATCTCGACGAGGTCCACCTCCGGGTCCGCAAGTAGTTCATCGATGTCGTCGGTGATCCGTGCGTCGTTCACTCTCCATTTGGACGCACGTCGGTGAGCAAGGTCGACATCCCGATCACAAAGGGCCACGATCCTCGCGTGTGGGTTCTGCATGTATTCGATGGCATGTAGATCGGAGATGCGCCCCGTCCCGACCATGCCGATCCCGTATGGTTTCGTGTTCATCGCTCGGCACCCCACTCCAACTTAGGGCCAGCTCAACGTGCTTTTCGAACCGGATTGTAGGCGCCGACTGGCCGCTCACCAGCATCACTGTCCGAATAGGGCCGAAGAAATGCGCTCTGTTGGCAACGTCGGACAAAGGTGGACGCTGGAAATGTGACGATGAACCGAGTGAACAGGTCGACTGAGCGCCCGGACCAAGATGCTTTGGCATCGGAACGTTGGCCGACCCGACCTAGCCCCGACCGGGGGGCGCCGCAATAGACCCCGAAAGTCCCATCGCAATGCTGGCCGTGGCGGGAGTCCCCTCGGGGGCGGGGGTAGCGCGTAGCGCTCGGTTCGTGCGGGTCGGTGCCGAAGGACACCCATGTGCACCAGCGGCACCACCACGTATGGTGGCCGGGCGTTAACCCCGAAACGAAGGAGCCCGAGATCGCCCATGTTTCCTGGATTTGTGGGAACTCGTGTCGACGCCGGCGGTTGCCGAATTTATGTTCGGCATGGCGGTTCGGGCCCACCGGTACTGTTGCTTCATGGTTATCCGCAAAGCCACATCGAATGGCACAAGGTGGCACCCTCCCTGGCAGAACGCTTCACCGTGGTGTGCCCGGATCTCCGCGGCTACGGTGACAGCGACAAACCGCCCTCATCCGGCGTGGATCATTCGGCGTACTGCAAGCGGGCTTCCGCCCACGACCAGGTAGCGGTAATGCGGACGCTCGGCTTTGAGCGCTTTCATCTGGTCGGCCACGACCGGGGGGTGCGCGTCGGACTCCGGATGGCGCTGGACCATCCGGGCAAGGTCCTGAGCTTCACAAATCTCGACGTGGTGCCGTCCGCTGAAGCGTTCGAGCACATGGACGCCTCGTTGGCATTTTCCTGGTTTCACTGGCACCTGATGCGCCAGCCCTTCCCTTTCCCGGAGACCTTGATTGCTGGCAATGCCAAGCTCTTCCTGGACTTCCTGCTCGACCAGTGGACGGCAGTCCCAAACGCGATCGACGGTGAGGCCTACGCGGAATATCTCCGTTGCTTCTCAGATCCTGACACCATCCGCGCAATGTGCGCCGACTACCGAGCAGTGGCGCTTGATCTCGAGCACGACCGGGCAGACCGCGGGACAAAGCTCTCCTGTCCGACTCTCGTCCTGTGGGCCGGCAAGATGCCCAAGCGCCCCGGCTGGCAAACAGGCGCGTCGCTGGACATGTTGAACGTCTGGCGAATGCGGGCAAACGACGTTCGCGGCAGAGCACTGGATTGTGGTCATTTCATTCCGGAAGAGGCGCCCGACGAGTTGCTCGCCGAATTGCTGCCGTTCCTTGCGAGCGTTCAGCCCTGATGACCGCTTCGACCGTCTCGGGCCGGCAAGCATGGCCCGTCAGCCCGATGCTGACTCGGCGTCAGTCTGTTCCCGGATGGCGGGATCCGTCCGAGGGGTCGTGAGCAGCCGTCACAGGTGCCCGAAATCTGCTGCTGGCCGCCTTCGGTGCGTCTGCTCCGGATGCCTGTCGCACATGTCTCCCGCGGTCTGGCCCAGCGCATCTACCGGTCGCGGTCAGGGGCTACCCGGTATGTCGGTGGAGAAGAGGTCCGGCCCGAAAGCGTCTTCAAAAGTTGCCAGATACACTTCTTGTACCTCCTCGCTAAAGCATGCAAACACGATTCTGTCTAGATCGCCGCCACTCTCCAGGTGGTTTCTTGTTTGGACTGCCGCGACGTGTGTCGCCTCGTGTAGGGGATAGCCATAGGCCCCTGTGCTGATCGCCGGAAATGCGATCGACGCGAACTGTCTCTCGGCGGCAATCGCAA
>VXPS01000320.1 GCA_009839425.1 Chloroflexota bacterium | reverse complement strand
CGCCTGTCGGCCTCGAAGAGCCTCTCCGCCAGGCCGGCTCGCCCGGCGGCGCGCCACAGCGCCTGCGCCTCGGGGGGCTCGGGATCGCAGTTCAGTGCGCCAGGCAAACTGGTGCAAGTGCAGCCGGTGAAAGTCCGGCGGGAAGGAGAAGGCAAGCCACCACTTCCACCCCGAGTCATGGGCCACCATTCGCGAGGATGGGGGTTAAGCGTTGACAGGGGCGCGTGCGGGCGGGGCTAGTGAGCACCGAAATAGATGACGTTCGGGATGCCGAGGCCGTTGGACAGGCCGAAGGCCACATCCGGTCCACCGATATGGCGAGGGGGGCTGGAATCCCGCGGTGTCAAGGAACCCCAGGCACGTACGTACGCACTTCACCGGGACCTGGGAGGTCTCCATGCCATCCCGCTGTCGTGGCGGGATCGCAAAGGAAAGGAGGGAATCCGTAACCGATGATGTACGGCATGGAGAAGTCAGACTCGGCCATAGTAGCTGAGAAGTCGGCGAACAAAGGGACTTCGGTCCCGGCGGAGTCGATGGAGCCAAGGGCCGAGCCCAAGGGGAATCCGGGAAGCCAAAGCACGCGCCGGGCGCAGGACCGGGAGAGCGTGTCACAGGCGGCCGACCGGATACGGCAGTTCGTTCAACGGGAGCCACGGGAGCGTCTGACGGCGCTTCTCCACCATGTCACGGTCGATGCGCTGCGCTGGGCATTCTTCGAATTGAAGAAAGACGCTGCGGCAGGCGCGGACGGCATGACGTGGCGGATGTACGGGGAAGGGCTGGAAGGCCGTTTGGCCGACCTGCACAACCGCGTGCACTCGGGAGCGTACCGGGCGAAGCCATCACGGCGGGTGAACATACCGAAGCCTGATGGCGGCACACGACCGCTCGGCGTCGCGGCCATCGAGGACAAGATAGTCCAGAAGGCGGTGACGGAGATAATCCTGACGCCTATATACGAGGCGGAGTTCCTGGGGTTCAGCTACGGGTTCCGGCCAGGGCGTGGAGCGCATAAAGCACTCGACGCACTCGCGGTCGGTCTAACACGGCGCAAGATCAACTGGGTGGTGGACTGTGACATTCGCGCGTTCTTCGACAACGTGTCAAGGAGTTGGCTCGTCCGGTTCCTGGAGCACCGCATCGGAGACAAGCGGGTCATCAGGCTCATCATCAAGTGGTTGAACGCCGGCGTCATGGAAGCTGGAGAGTGGCGGGACGATCTGCGGGGAACGCCTCAAGGTTCGGTGGCTTCACCGATCTTGGCGAATATCTACCTGCACTACGTCCTCGACCTATGGTTCCAGAAGAAGTGGCGCAGCCGCGAGGTCGAAGGCGACACCGTCATCGTGCGGTACGCCGATGACTTCGTGGTGGGCTTCCAGCACAAGCGGGACGCGGAGCGCTTCCTGAGAGCCGTGAAGGGACGGTTCAAAAGCTTCGAACTGGAAATTCATCCCAACAAGACTCGCCTCATCGAGTTCGGACGGTACGCCCAAGAGCGCCGCCGGGAACGAGGGATGGGGCGACCGGAGACCTTCGACTTCCTGGGCTTCACACATTACTGCACGGAGAAGATACGGGGGTCCTTTCAGTTGGGGCGAAAACCGGTGGCAAAGCGGATGAGCCGGACACTGAAGCGGATTGCGGAGGAGCTACGCAGGCGGATGCATTGCGATGTCATCGACACAGCGAAATGGCTGGGGAGAGTGGTTGACGGCTGGTTGAACTACTATGCAGTGCCGACCAGTTATCGTTACCTCCATCGCTTCGCCGCCCGTCTGAAGCGGCTGTGGCTGCGAACACTACGCCGAAGGTCGCAAAAGGACCGCTCGAAGCGGGCCGATATCGCACGCCTGGTGGCGTCACACTGGCCCGAGCTGGGAATCCGACACCCGTGGCCCGACCAACGATTTGCCGTCAGCGCTAGTTGGGGCGCAACCCAAGGGAGGAGCCGGATGCCTTAGCGGGCACGTCCGGATCTGCGCGGGGGGCGCCGGACAACCGGCGTCCCTACCGCAATTCACCAATGCGTCGGGGCCGGCTGGCGCGGGCTTGGGAGGCTCCCGCCAGTCGTCGATGTCGGCGATGGCCGGACGCCAGGGACGGAGCGCCCGGGGAGGCGGCGCAAGCTCGATGCCGGCGTCGCGCGCCCGCGTCCAGTCGGCGAAGGCGGGACGCGGCTCCGGGTCGGAGGCCATGGCGCGGTAGATCGCCAGGCGGGCGGCCTGGCGCATCCCCTTCGTAAAGGCATTCTCCACCGCTTCCCGGCGGGCGGGCAGCACGAGTTCGAGTCCGGGGCAGTCCACGACGTCGGCGCGGACGGACCAGTTGGCGCCGTGGACGGTCTCGACCGTGGGCAGGCGCGCGGGCACTGTCAGCCCGAAGAAGTTGAGGTCGGGCTCAAGGTAGTTCTGCCTGCGGTTCCGGTAGACGCCGAAGGCGAGTCCGTTCCATGCCTCGGCATGGACGGCGCCGTCGAGGAAGGCCTTGCGTTCAAGGGCCTCGCCTTCGAACGTGACCGGAAGCGGATAGTGGCGCGCCGCACCGGCGAGGGCGGCGCGGATCATGTCGGCGGACTCGGCAGCCTCGAACCGTATGGCCGTGCCGGATGGATAGGGCGCTGTGCCATCCCTCTGGACCAAGGCATCGCTTTGGCCGGTGAAGTGTTCCGGCTCAAGGTCCACGGACCAACCGTGTCCGGCATGGCCGCCGGGCGTGCGTGGGCGCGAGGATATCCGGCAGCCCCGGTGTGCGAGGCTCAGGATACCCATGCCGGCGGCGTCCTCGCGGGCCACGAGGTCGTCACTCCAGCCGTTCTCGCCGAAGCTCAGCAGGACGGCCGGGTCCTCGATGCCGGCGCCGTCGTCGGTGACGGTCACCGCAAGGCGCGGTTCGGACGGCTCGGACGCGCTGCCGTCGGGATTGGAAAATCTCCCCACGGTGACGTGGACATGGGTCGCGCCAGCTCGACGCGAGTTTTGAAGGGCTTCGAGGAATACCTCGATCGGACGGGAAGCCCAGAACTTCGTGACGCGCTTGAGCGCGTTCTTGTGGACCCGGGCGCGGATGGTCGCCCTGAGCGGACTGGCGGTGTCGGACA
>VXPS01000125.1 GCA_009839425.1 Chloroflexota bacterium | reverse complement strand
GCGGCGTGACGGCGTGCTTCCATAAGCTCTGGGTCAGCCCCGAAAGCTACGGATCGTCGCTACCGCATGTCCCGAGTCCGTCTTCATGCCCCGCGTTTTGCTGCCCTGATCGTGGCAGCCGTAGTGCTGGCCGGCTGCGAGGTCGGCGCGATGCAGACCGCTATCGAAAATCCGACCCCGGATCCGGTGACGGCGCCGCCAACCACCTGCACGCCGCCGAGTTGCGAGGAGCTGGCGGTTCAGATTGGGGACTTCGCCATCCTGCCGGCGGTGATCCGTACAAGCGCGCCGCGGGTGCGGTTCGCGATCACCAACATCGGCGCGTACACGCACAGCCTGGAGGTCCGGCTGCCAGGCGGCGTGGTCAACTCACCGCGGATCGGGCCAGGACTGACCGGTTACCTGGAAGCGGACATTGAGCCGGGCACCTACGAAGCGCTGGATCCGACGCCAGGTCACGCGGTACGCGGCGCCCGGGCCCGCATCGTGGCGGGATCCGGAAGCTAACCGCCTCTCGGGGCGCGCCCCAGGAGTTCGCGTTCGCCGGGGGTTTCGGAGACCCAGCGGAAGAATTTGACGGTGATGACGGTCCACAGCAGGGCGGTGCCGCCGAGTTTCATGATGAGGCCACCAATCCGCTGATCCTCCAGCGCCGAAAGTCCGCCCGGATCGGCGGCCAGCAAGTAGGCCGGGTAGAGCGGCTCGCCGGCAAAGACGAAGAGCGAGCTCAAGAGGCCCGATGGCAGGGTCAGCAGGAACAAGTAGAACATCTGGATGGGCACGCTGGCGGCAGGGGCCGCTGGCACGCGGCTGACCACGGGCCACCACATCAGCAGGGCGGAACCGACCATGGTCAGGTGCGCCGCGTCGTGCAGGATGCGGTCGTTCAGCGCCCCTTCGTAGAGCGTCGGCAGGTGCCAGCCCCAGAAGACGGCGACCCCGACCAATCCGGCGATCAATGGCTGGGTGATCCAGCGGAAGGCGACGCGCACCATCGGTCGGCGTAGCAGGGGCGTCACCATCCAGGCGGGGATGCCCAGCAGCAACAGCGGCGGCGCCATGAAGGTCACCATCAGGTGCTGGACCATGTGGATGCTGAAAAACTCGGCGCTCAGCGTGTCGATAGGCGGGTGCAGTGCGGCAAAGAAAAAAGCCGCGCCCGCAACGAACAAGCCGATTCTCCACGGACTTACTCGTCCGGGCCGGTCCGGGTTCCAGGGGCTGACCGCGTAGGCGTAGGCGCCGACGAGCACGACAACGCCCAGCGTGATTTCAGGGATGAGGTAAAAGGTCAACGGGACGCCTCCTCACCCGCCGTGTCCGCTGATCGCAATGCCGGGCTTGCCATCGGTCCGGCAGCGCCTGCTAGTTCCTACTTTCCAGCCTAGCCGCCCGTGAGGCTGAAGAAGAGGAAGAGGATCAGCACGATCATGGACGCGATTCCGAACGGGAACATGAAGAGTGCGGTGAACAGGCGGTTGTCGTCCCGCAGGTGCATGTAGTAGGCGACCACGCCCGCGCCCTTGGCGAACGAGAGTATGAGTAGCGAGGCGACGACTCCCGGCCGGGTGAACGCGTCGGCAATGGCCGGGATGCTGGGAATCATGATTTCGACGATGGTGATGACGGTCAGGATGACCCCGACGACGACGTACTTGGAGTAGCCGTGGCGATGCTCGGCGTCGTGCGCCATGTCGTCACCGTGGTCCGCGTGCGCGGTGTGGGTATCGCTCATCAGATCAGGTAGATGAGCGTGAAGATCGCGACCCAGACCAGGTCCACGAAGTGCCAGTACAGGCCGACCAGCTCAATACCCCACATGTCCATGCCGGGCTGAAAGCGGCCGCGGAAGGAATACGCCAGCGCGGTGCCGAGCCAGAGGACCCCGATGGCGACGTGCGCGCCGTGGAAGCCGACCAGGGTGTAGAAGGACGCGCCGAAGAGGTTGGTGGAGGGGGTGAGGTCCTTGTGCGTGACGAATTCGGTGAACTCGTAGACCTGCCCGCCCAGGAAGATCAGTCCCATTAGCATGACCATTCCGAGCCAGATGCGGCCCCAGAGCAGCGACCCGTTCCGGAAGGCGGCCAGCGAAAGCACCATGGCGAGACTGCTGGTCAGCAGCACGAAGGTGGTGAACGAGGTCAGGACCAGGTCCAGGACTTCCTGCCCCGGTCCGCCCAGCGTGTTGTGCTTGTTGATCAGCATGACCAGGATCAGGCTGCCGAAGAACATGGTCTCGGAGCCCAGGAAGGCCCACATGCCGAGCTTGCGGTTGTCGAGGCCGGTGGAGGAGTGGTGCTCCTCGTGGTGGGCGTGAGCGTCCGCGGTCATCCGGCGGGTTCCTCGATCCAGCCCAGCAGCGAGATGGCGAAGAGGACGGCGCCCAGCAGGATGAACGCCTGGTGGAAGATCAGGCCGCAGGCGGCTAGCACCATGCCGGCGGCCATCACGATCGGCCAGTAGGAGGGGTTCGGCATATGGATGTCCGGCTCATCGGCTTCGGCGTCAGCCTCAGGGGCCGTGGCCACCGCGCCGGTGTGCCCGCCGCCGCGCTTGATGTCCCAGGCCGGGTAGCGGCTGTCGACGACCGGAATCTCAGCGAAGTTGTAGACCGGCGGCGGCGAGGGAATCGTCCATTCCAGCGTGCCGCCGTCCCACGGGTCGCTGCCGGACGGCTCGCCGTGGCGGATCGAGCGCAGGGCGTTGATGATGAAGATCAGGAACGAGAACCCAATCATGAGCGAGCCGACCGTAGACATCATGTTCCAGAGGTCGAAGCCCATGTCGGCGGCGTAGGTGTGGACGCGGCGCGGCATGCCGTCGATGCCCAGCATGTGCTGCGGCAGGAACGTGAGGTTGAAGCCGATCAGCATGAGCAGCCAGTGCACCTTGCCCCAGCCGTCGTGCATGAAGCGGCCGGTGAACTTGGGGAACCAGTGGTAAATGCCCCCGAACAAGCCAAACACCGTGCCGCCGAACAGCACGTAGTGCAGGTGGGCGACCACGAAGTACGTGTCCTGCACCTGGGCGTCAATGGGCGGCGACCCCAGCATCACGCCGCTGAGCCCGCCGATGATGAACATGGAGACCATGCCCACGGCGAACAG
>VXPS01000339.1 GCA_009839425.1 Chloroflexota bacterium | reverse complement strand
TTGCGGTCGTGGGTTGTTGCGTGGTTGTTTGGTCCACCCGCCGGGGGGAGGGGGCTGTGCCGCGCGTGATTCGCTGACTGGGTCGCGGCGGTTTAGGGGCAGGTTAGCGGTGCCCCACGGTAGGGATCGAAGCGCCCGGCCAGGGCGGCCGGCACGGCGCCACGAAGGCGGGTTCCGGACTGGCCGAAGGACTCATCCTGGACGTTTCCGTGCTCGTGGAAGAGGGCCACGAGACGGCTGTCGTCGTAAGGGATTTCGACCTCGATTTCGACCGTGCTGACCTTGTGGATATCGGCCAGCCGCTGGAGGAGGTCGTCGATTCCCTCGCCGGTGGTCGCCGAGACGGCCACGGCGTTGGGATACTCGGCAAGGTCGGGTGCTGGCGCGATATCGACCTTGTTGAGCGCCGTGACGATTGGTCGGCGGCCGGCCCCGATTTCGCGGAGCGTGTCGTGGACGACCTCGACCTGGCGCTCGAACGCGGGGTTGGCCAGGTCGACCACGTGGATCAGGACGTCGGCCTCGAGCGCCTCTTCGAGCGTTCCGCGGAAGGCCTGGACCAGACGAGTGGGCAGGCGCTGGATGAATCCAACGGTGTCGGTGACCAGGATCGCGCCGCCGCCCGGCAGGTCGACGCTGCGGGTGGTGGGATCCAGCGTGGCGAAGAGGCGGTCTTCGGTGAGGACGCCGGCGCCGGTGAGGGCGTTCAGGAGGCTGCTCTTGCCGGCGTTGGTGTAGCCGACCAGGGCCGCGGTGAGGAATCCGGACTCGCGCCGGCGGGCGCGGCCCCTGGCGCGGCGGGCGCGTACAGCATCCAGCCGTTTGTCCAGCACGGCCATGCGGCCGCGGTACAGGCGGCGGTCGGTTTCGATCTGGGTTTCGCCCGGGCCGCGGAATGGTCCGACGCCGCCGCGCTGGCGGGAAAACTGGACCCAGAGTTCGGAGAGCCTGGGCAATAGGTATTCGAGTTGGGCGCGTTCGACCTGGAGGTGGCCCTCAACGGTGCGGGCGCGGGCGGCGAAGATATCGAGGATGACGCCGGTTCTGTCGAGGACCTTGCCCTTGAAGGCGTTCTCCAGGTTGCGCTGCTGGCGGGGTCTGAGGTCGGCGTCGATCACCAGGACGTCGGCGTCGTGGGCGCGGGTCAGTGAGATCGCTTCGTCGAGTTGGCCGCTGCCCATGAGGGTGGCGGCCACGGGTCGGCGGATGCGGAGGAGGGTGCGGCCGATGACGTCGGCGCCGGCGGTTTCGACGAGTTCGGCCAGTTCGTCAAGGGACGCGTCGGCGGGCCAGTCGCCGAGTTCGGGGAGGCCCTCTAGACCGACGAGGAAGGCGCGTTCGGGGCGCGCATCGAGCAGCCGTCCGGTGACATCGGTATCGGACGGCCCGGTCAGCGGGCGGCCGTTAGAAGCTAACGGTGCCACTGCGCTCCAGCGCTTCGTCAATCCGCTCCAGCGCTTCGTCGAGCCGATCGTCGGGAGTGGTGAGGGAGATGCGGAAGTGGCCTTCGCCGTAGGCCCCGAAGCCGACGCCAGGGGTCACGATCACGCCAACCTCATTGATCAAGCGCGCCGCAAAGTCGACCGAGGTCATGCCGGCGGGCGTGGGGCTCCAGACGTAGAGGCTGGCCTTGGGGACCTCAGGCGCGATGCCCACGTTGCGCAGGGCGCTTATGACACGGTCGCGGCGGTCCTGCAGGTGAGCATTGCGGGCGTCGATCCAGCCCTGTTCGATGTTCAGGGCAGCTATGGCAGCGTGCTGGACGGCCTGGAAGATGCCGGAGTCGACGTTGGTCTTGACTCGGCCAAGGGCTTCGACCACCTCGGCGTTGCCGGCCATCCAGCCGATTCGCCAGCCGGTCATGTTGTAGGTCTTGGAGAGGGAGTGGAACTCGACGGCGACGTCGCGGGCTTCGGGGATCTCGAGAATGCTGCGGCAACGGTAGCCGTCGAAGACGACCTCCGAGTAGGCGGCGTCCTGGGCGAGGACGACGTTGTTGGCGCGGGCGAACTCGACGGCTTCCTCGAAGAACTCAAAAGGAGCCACGGCGGCGGTGGGGTTGCCGGGATAGCAGAGCCAGAGCAGGCGGGCATTGGCAAGCGCGTCGGCCGGAACGTCGTTCAGGTCGGGGATCCAGCCGCGTTCGGCGGTGAGGGGCAGGGAGTGGGAGACGCCGCCGGCCAGCATGGTGCCGATGGCGTAGACGGGATAGCCGGGATCGGTCATCAGGACGGTGTCGCCGGGATTGACGAGCGCTAGCGGCAGGTGGGCGATGCCCTCCTTGGAGCCGATGAGGGGGACGATTTCGGTGGCCGGATCGAGGTCGACCTGGAAGCGGCGGGCGTACCAGGCGGCGATGGCTTCGCGAAGTTCGTCCAGGCCGTAGTACTCGGGGTAACGGTGATTGACCGGGTCGCGGGCGGCGCGGTCCAGGGCATTGAGGATGGGATCGGGCGTCGGTAGATCCGGATCGCCGATGCCGAGGCTGATGACGTCGACGCCTTCGGCCCGCCGTGCGTCGCGGAGCTTGTCGAGCTCGGCGAAGAGGTAGGGCGGGAGGTTGGAGATTCGGTCGGCGAACTGGATGCTCACGTCAGAGGGCCTCCGCAGCGTTGCTATTGGGCCACGCGCCTTCGAAGACGGTGGCTGCCGGTCCACGCAGGATCAGTTCATGGCCCGGGCCGTCCCAAACGACCCGCAGCCTACCGCCCGGCATGTCCAAGTCGACCGCGCCGGGATCGATGCGGCCCTCGAGCACGGCCACGGCCACCGAGGCCGACGCGCCGGTGCCGCAGGCCAGCGTGATGCCAGCGCCGCGTTCCCAGACGCGCACCTTCAGGTGTCCAGGGGCTAGGACCTGGACGATTTCGAAGTTGACGCGCTCGGGGAAGGCTGGGTCGTGTTCGACGAGGGGGCCGATGTGTTCGAGCGGGAAGTCGTCGACGGAGTCCTGGAAGGAGACGGCGTGGGGGTTGCCCATGGAGACGCCGGTGACGGTGAGTTGCCTGCCGTTCGGGTTGAGGGTGGTGCGGCTGCCGGGGCCGTCGGTGCGCATGGGGACGTTGGGAGGGTCGAAATCGGGGATGCCCATGCCGACGGCGGCCTGGAAG
>VXPS01000210.1 GCA_009839425.1 Chloroflexota bacterium | reverse complement strand
TGTTGTTATTTTATTCGTCTGTCTTCTCTTTTTTTTTTTTTTTTTTGGGGGGGGGTGGGGGGGGGGTGGTCGCGCCCCCCCCCCCCCGGCCGCCTCCACAGGGTCGCTGCTCCTGTGGGGCGGGATGAACTCGGACGGCGTTCCCTTCCTCGAGCCTGCCTTCGTGGTCGACGCGCCGCCTGCAATGCCCCACTCCGCGGGGGACCACAGGGTCATGGGGCGGACAGCGGAGGGTGAAGAGCTGTTCTCGGTCAGCTTCGCCATGCCGGAAGTGGCGGACCGAAACGGAGGCTCCAGCTTTGTCATCGTGATGCCTGTTCGTCCCGAGTGGGCAGGCGCACTCGACAGCATCACGCTGACCGGACCCGGCGGGTCGGTGACGCTCGACGGGGAAAGCAACCGGCCGATGGCCATTCTGCGCGATCCCCGCACGGGGCAGGTGAGAGGCTTCGTGCGCGACCTGGCGGGCCCAGCGCAGGCCGCTGCCATGGACACGGTCGGCCCAGCGGTCGGACCCGGCCTGGAGACTCTGTTCAGCCGTGGGATTCCTAGCGCGGAGGCTTGGAGACGGCGAGCGTTGGGGTGGTGGCTTCGGTGTTGTGGATAGAGAGGCGGGCTAACCATCGGGTCGCCAGGCCGCGGTTCTGCGCGGGGTCGGCCGGGGTGGTCCTGCTTGTCAGGCAAGAGCACGCGAGAGGGATCGGGCGGGCGGCGTTGTGGGCCCGCAGGGCACTTGGCCACTCATGGCGCACGCTGACGTCGCGCGGCATATCAGGCCAGGCGCTCTCCGTTGAACGGAGCCGCCGGACGCGATTCCGGGAACGAATATCCGGAAGCCCGCGCGCCGGTGATGCACGCCAGGGAGACCACGCCGATGTCGGACCAAGATCCTCCGCGGGGATTCGTCGTCGGGGACAGGCAGCCGCCCGAAGAGGAGGAGCTGATTCTGGACGGTATCCGGTTCATGCGGGAAGAACTCGGGATTGTCTCGGATGAGTTGCCCACCACATATGCGGGGGCCAAGTACCTCTACGAGGAGTTGATCGCGAAGCTGGAGCCTCCAAATCCAAGCCAGATCGCCCGCATCAACCGTCTGGTGGCTGAAGTCGGCGGCACCGTTTCGGGCCAACTGCATTCGCGCAGACATGCCGCGCTACTGATCCGGGAGCTCAAGAGGGTGCGGAAGAACTATCGAGCGTATGGCGTAGGCGGGCGTTGGCTGGCACCGACCGTGGCCGCGACGGTTACAGGTATTCTTGTTGGTCTGGCCCTATGGCCCGAGAGGACGGCAGGGCTGCTCTTGCTGATTGGAGGTGTGGCGTTCGTGGTTGGCGGGGCAGTCTACGTGCTTGGGCTCTGGATGGATCTTTGAGCACCACGTCGCCTCTCCGCCCGCGGTCGGCACGACGCACATCAGGGAGAGACTTTTCAGTTGGGGCTGTGCCGCTCCACGGCGTGGCGGCACGCGAGGCCCAGGTGCCGAACTCCGGATTGACCTGAAACTCGGTGGACAGCCCCCTGGCAAAGGTAGCGTTGAACAGGTAGGCCTGGATTCTGACCCACCCACTCCGCCGGTCGTAGACGAACCGCTCGCCACGGCCAGTCCGCTCGAGGTCCGCGAAGTCTGTTGGGTCCGATGGAATGATGATGTCAGGGTCCAAGTAGGCCGTCCCGCGGAGGGTGGGGCGTAGTGCGGGCTGGCCACGGTGATTCGGGCAGTTCCCTGGGCGCTCCCCGCGGTGGCAGTGATCGATGTCGTACTCTCGGCGATGCCCCGTACCAGTCCTGAGGCGTCCACCGTCGCGACCGACTCATCGCTGGACGCCCACGTGAATTCCGCGCTCTCCACGCGCTGACCGTTCGCTTCGAACGCATCGGCAGCCAGGCGCAGCGTGTCGCCGACGGCGATCGTATCCGTAGCGGGCGACACGGTGGCCGAACTCGCCGACTGCATCACGACCGCGACTGCGGTGCCGGAGGCCTCTCCTGCGCTGGCCGTGATCGTCGCCGTGTCGTTGCCAGCCGCTGTGACCAGACCCGTCCCGTCTACAGTCGCGATCCCGGTGGCGCTGCTGACCCAGGTCAGCATGGGGCTGGCCATGGCCTGGCCGTTCTGGTGGCGCAGCTGTGCCGTGAGCTGAATCGTGGCACCTAGGGCGGTGAGATGGCTGGTTGCGGGCGTGATCGTCACCGTGGTCGGCCGCGGCAGGTCGGGCGTGGGAGGTGGCGGCTCGGTGGTGCTGTCGCCACATCCGGCGGTCGTGCCCAGGACGATCGAGCTGGCCGCCAAGAACGCGACGAGTCGGACTGCGATTCGATGGTTCCATGGGCCATGCCCTCCATCGGACTGTCCGTACCGTCCGCTACCGTGCCAGGCAGTGCGCAAATTCATGGAAAACCAGTGCGCCTACGCGGACGTTACGTCTATACGGGGGAGTTCAGTCGCGGCAGCCGGTCGGTGGAAAAGCCCGCCATCATACCCGTTATGTGCTTTCCTTGCAACAACTACTGGAATTGTGACGGAATCCCGGTCTACCCGGAAGCTTTGCGGGTCATGAACGGCGTTTTAGTGTGAATTAAACATATCGGTTTGGCCAGTTATTATGTTCTCACCGTGACCGGTCGGCTGAGGGAGGATAGACCGTTGAACGATTTCCACGAACCGGCTCCAGAGGCCGAAGGCGCGGGCGACAGCGATTCTGCCGTGATTGCTGCGATCCTGCGCATCGGCGCGAGCCTCGACCTTGACACCGTGCTGCGCGAGGCCGTCGATGGCGCCCGCGCGCTCACCGGCGCCCGGTACGGCGCCATCTACGCCCCGGTTGTTCCGGACAGCCCCTTCGACTTCGTCACCTCCGGCCTCGCGCCGGAGGAACACGGAGCGTTGGCCGCGTGGCCCGACGGGCCGCGGATCTTCGAACGCCTGCACGGCCTCGCCACGCCGCGAAGACTGCCGGACCTGGCGGACTACGCCCGCTCGCTCGGCTGCTCGCCGATCCCGGTCCCCTGCCGGGCCTTGGTGGGCGCGCCGATGCGTCACCGGGACACGCCCGTAGGCGGCCTCTTCCTCGGGGAGAAGAAAGGCGGGTTCACGGACCGGGACGAGGCAGTGG
>VXPS01000017.1 GCA_009839425.1 Chloroflexota bacterium | reverse complement strand
AGTCCGTACTCACGAAGAGCAGTTCGCTCACTGCGAAACAGCCAATAGCGAGCATCGCGAGCCGGCGCTGACCCAGGGCGGCCGTCAACGAGATGGACAGGTAGGAAGCGATTCCGGCCCCGGCCAGGTGCACGGCCGCCAGCAAGCCTGCCTGCGCATCCGAAAGGGAAAGGCGCTCCACCATCCCGCCCACCAGCAGTGGCGAGAGCGTCAGGAATGCCGTTCCCGCGTTGGCCATCCAGGCCAACAGCAGGATGTAGAGCAGCCTGGCCGCGGTTGCGTTCATGACGCGGGGGCGGGTGAGCGCCGGCTTACCTGTCCCTGGCGCTCTGTCGCAGAGTCCGCGGCACGACGCGCGTTCAGAACAGGTGGTATGTCGCCTCCACCCCGTATGTTCTCGGCAACTGCCGGATCAACGCGCGCGCGCCGAAGAAATCGCTGAACGCCCGCACCTCCGAGTTCTCGTTGGTGAGATTGCGGCCCCACGCCGAGAGGCTCCACCGGTCGCCGGAGGACAGGGTGACCCGGGCGCCCAGGTTCTCCCGGGTATCGACGATGGCATTGGCGTCCGACAGGATGCCGGCGATGCTGTCCCGATACGAATAGTCGACCTGGCCTTCGAGGGCGTATCCATTGGCGAGGGGAACCCCGTACCGGGCGATCGCGTTGTAGCTCCACTCCGGCGAGAGCGACAGGGAAGCCCCGACCGGCAGCGGCGTCAACAGCGGAAATCCGCGCACATCGTCGATCGTCTTGGTCACCTCGGTGTCGAGATAGGCGATGCCGAACTGGATGTTCAACCCTTCTGTGGGGCTGAAGCTCACCTCCAGCTCTCCGCCCTGGATCTCCGACTCGGGGATGTTGGTCAGGCCTACCTCCAGCAAGTCTCCGGGAATCCAGAATATTGCGAAGGCCTGACGGTCGTCGAGTTTGTAGTTGAAGAAGGCGGCATGCACCAGCAGCCGCTGCTCTAGCAGATTGCCGTTGACGCCGAGTTCGTATCCGAAGACCTCCTCCGGTTCCACGTAGGACCAGGACGCGTCCGAAAGCGGCGGCCCGGAAAAGAAGACCCCGTTCTTGTAGGCCGTGGCAACGCTGCCGTAGACCAGCCAGTCGTCATTGACGTGGTATTCCAGCGCGATACGGTAGGAAAAGTCGCTCTCTTCCTGGGTCGTATCCTCCGAGTCGGTAGTGAAGGTGAATCCGCCGAAGGTATTGGTGCCGACACCGACGAACTGCCGTTCGTCACTGGAGTACCGCACGCCGACGGTCAGATCCAGTTGGTCCGTGAAGTGTGTCTCGGTATTGGCGTAGATCCCGAAGGACTCGCTTTCCTGGCTGTAGACCGAATCGGCGATGAACAGGCCCGTGTCGAACGGCGTTGTCTGAATGAGCGACACCAGGGAGAAGTCCTGGCCGATGGCCGTGTCGATCTCATCCGTGGAATAGGTCACGCCGACGATCCAGTCGATCATGTGCCCGGTCTGGGAGTAGGCCCGCAGCTCCTGGTAGAACTGGTCCGCCTCGACATCCTGGTGGGCGACCTCGAAGTTGGGTCCCGGATTGCCGTCCGTATTCTCGATGAGGAAATGCTCGTGGGTGTCCCAGGCCGTAATCGAGTGCACGCCAAAGTGCTCCCCTTCCCAGGTCAATTGCAGGCCGAGACCGAACCCCTCGTCGTCCTTTTCCACCGGCAATGCCCCGACACGCACGTCCCGCGGGTCGGTACTGCCGGTGTCGAGCAGGCCTTCGATGGGCATGCCGATCAGATCGAGGACATCTGGCAGCAAGCCGTAGAAGGCGTCCGCGTTCGCTTCGGTGTTCTGGACCTGTGAAGACGCCGGCGTCGTGTCTTCATTGCTGTAATGCACCGACAGCATTGCGGAGAGTGCGTCCGTGGGTTCGAAAGTCAGCATGCCCCGCAGCGCGAGCTGGTCGGTTTCACCGAAACCCGCGCCTGTATCCAGGTCTCGCTGCCAGTCGTCGCCGCTATGGTAGTTGACGGCCAGCCGTCCCTTCGTCGTTTCACCCAAGGGTCCGCTGATCGCACCCGTCACGTCCGCCGTGCTCCACCGCCCGTAGCTGGCGGTCAGGTAGCCTTCGGGTTCATCGGTGGGCCGACGGCTGATGTAGTTGATCACCCCGCCCGTGGCATTCTTGCCGTACAGGGTCCCCTGGGGGCCTTTCAGTATCTCGACCCGGTCCGTGTCCATAAGCTGCCCATGCAGGAACACCGGCGAGTTCGCGGCTACGCCATCCAGATAGACACCGACACCGCTGTTGTTGTTGACGTGGAAGTCATCGAGCCCCATCCCGCGAATGGCAAAGATCGGCGTACCGCTGACTATGGCATTCTGGGAAGTCAGTCCCGGCGTATGCGCCGCGAGGTCGACGGCATGCGTCATGCCCAGCGAGTCGAACTGCTCGCCGCTGATGGCCGTGATCGACATGCCGATGTCGGTGAGCGCCTCCTCCCGTTTCTGCGCCGTTACTATGATCTCCTCGATCTCTTGCGCGACCGCGTGAGAAGGCGCCAGGCACGCCATCCCGACTGCGTACAGGAGGCATTGTTTGCCAATGTGCCTATTCCCTTCGAACATCTCTTCCCCTTCTCGTCGTAACGGACAAGCTATCCGACTATATCTCGTCGGCGCGGGAATGACACAGGCCCAGGCAGGGGGGGGGTCTGGTGAGCGGCGGCTGAATACGATCACGCCGGTTGCGCGACCCCGTGTGCCGAAGCACACACTCTCGCACTCGTTATTCGCATATTGTTCTCGTTTTCGGGGTGCTAAACTTGTAATAGTCCTACAAACGGCCTCCGGCAGCGTCGCTATGTCCACGGAAATCCGCCCCGCAGGACTTCCCGCAACTGGGGAGGTTCTCGTTTCGCACGCTGGCATCAGCCGCAATGTCTCGCGGCTGGTGGCATCCGGCCGGCTGCGCAAGCTCGCCTCGAGGCTGTACACATCGGACCTGCACGACGATCCGGCCGAGATCGTGCGCCGCAATCGGTGGGACATCGTGGCCGGCTATTTCCCCGGCGCACTGGTCGCCGACCGCACGGCGCTGGAGTTCGAGCCTGCCGACGACGGTTCCGTCTGCCTAGTGACC
>VXPS01000189.1 GCA_009839425.1 Chloroflexota bacterium | reverse complement strand
CTGCACGACCTGGTGGCCAAGAGCCTGGGAGTGCCCGTCTATCAGCTGCTGGGCGGCAAGCAGCGGGACTTTGTGCCGTGTTTCGTCACCACGAACTCACGGAACCAGGACGACCTGGTCGAGGAGGTGAAGGGCCTGGTGGCGGACGGCTGGGAGTGTATCCGCACCCTGGTCTGGGGCCTCTGGGAGACCGAGGGGCAGGTCTTTGCGCCGCGCGAGTCCGTGGCCATCACCGCCGAGTGGCACATGGCGGTGCGGGAGGCCGTGGGGCCGGGGCCGGTGATCGGGCCGGACTACCACCACCGGCTGAGCGTGGCCGAAGCGGCCTCCTATTGCCAGCGCATGCCGCCGGGGACCATCGATTTCCTGGAAGAGCCGATCCGCGACGAGACGCCGGCGGCCTACGCCACCCTGCGCTCCATGACCGACATCCCGTTCGCCATTGGCGAGGAGTTCTCCAGCAAGTGGCAGTTCGCGCCGTATATCGAGCAGGGGCTGACGAACTTCGCCAGGCTGGACATTTGCAATGTGGGCGGTTTCACCGAGGCGATGAAGGTGGCGGGCTGGTGCGAGACGCACTACATCGACCTGATGCCGCATAACCCATTGGGGCCGGTCTGCACCGCCGCGAGCGTGCAACTGGGCGCGGCCGTGCCCAACTGGGCCTGGCTGGAAGACCGAACGGTTGACCTGGGCCGGCTGTACTCGGATGAGATCTTTCCCGTCCAACCGAAGCTGGACGGGGTCTGGTACCCGGTGCCTGACACTCCCGGCCTGGGCGTGGAGATCGACCTGGACGTCATCAAGGAGATTCCCTCCCGCCAGACCGAAACCCCGCATACGGTGCGACCGGACGGCTCGGTGACGAACTTCTGAGGTAGCGCGCTACCGTGTGCTGAGCATCTCGCAGGTCCAGGCATCTCGGAGGCCTACGTACGTGAAAGTGACCTATGACCCCGAGACGGACACGGTAGTTATAAGCCTGCGCGAGTCCGCTATCGAAGAGAGCGACGAAGTCCGGCCGGGCGTAATTGCGGACTTTGATTCGGCCGGTGAAGTCGTGCGCTTTGAGGTGCTCAACGCTTCTCGGGTTGTGCAGAACACGCGCGAGGTTCAGTTCGCCATCGCTGAATAGCACTCAACCGCGCCGAGTCGCTCCGCCGGCTGGCACCATGAGGCGTGCCGTCCGTCACCGTGTCAGGCGCCGTTATGAAGATCGCCGACATCCAGTTCCACGCCTTCAACCCGGGCTTTCGCAACGTGCAGACCGTGCGGATCGAGTCCGACAACGGCTACTACGGCTGGGGCGAGGCCGGCCTGAGCACCCGCGACCTGGCGGTGGGCGGCGCGGTGTCGCATTTTCGCGACTTCCTGATCGGCCAGGACCCGCGCCAGATCGGGCGCATCTGGCAGGAGGTTTATCGCAGCCAGTACTTCGAGGGCGGGCGCGTGCTGACCTCGGCGATGTCGGCCATCGACATCGCGTTGCACGACCTGGTGGCCAAGAGCCTCGGCGTCCCGGTCTATCAGTTGCTGGGCGGCAAGCAGCGGGATTTCGTGCCCTGCTTCGTGACCACGCGCTCAAGCGACCTGGACGAGCTGATCGCGGAAGTGAAGGGCCTGGTGGCGGACGGTTGGGAGTGCATCCGCACCTCCATGTACGGCCCCGGGATCAGCGACGGCAGCAACCGTTTCGAGCCGCGCGAGTCCGTCGCGGTCACCGCCGAGTGGCACACGGCGCTGCGCGAGGCCGTGGGGCCGGGCCCGGTGCTGGGCCCCGATTATCACCACCGGCTGAGCGTGGCCGAAGCGGCTTCCTACTGCCAGCGCATGCCGCCGGGCACGATCGACTTCCTGGAAGAGCCGATCCGCGACGAGAGCCCCAATGCCTACGCCACCCTGCGCACGATGACAGACGTGCCATTTGCCATCGGCGAGGAGTTCTCCAGCAAGTGGCAGTTCGCGCCGTACATCGAGCAGGGGCTGACCAACTTCGCCCGCGTGGACATCTGTAACGTCGGCGGGTTCACGGAGGCCATGAAGGTGGCGGGCTGGTGCGAGGTCCATTACATCGACCTGATGCCGCACAACCCGCTGGGGCCCGTCTGCACGGCGGCGAGCGTGCACATGGGCGCGGCGGTGCCGAACTGGGCCTGGCTGGAAGACCGCGGCCCCGACCTGGGACGTCTTTACTCCAATGAACTCTTCCCGGTGCAGCACAAGCTGGACGGCGTCTGGTACCCCGTGCTCGATTCGCCGGGCCTGGGCGTGGAGATTGACCTGGACGCGGTCAAGGAACTCCCGGTCAGCCACTGGGAGGCCCCGCACCTGACCCGACCCGATGGGTCGGTGACGAATTGGTAATGGGGGACTGACCATGGTGTCCTGTGCGTCAACGGCGTTTGCGAGATGACGCACAGAATCCCGGCCGGGGCTCGCCTTCTCGCCGGCTACATGATCAAGCGCTGGCGGATGTACGCGCTGCTGTGGGCGATCTCCACGGCCGGCGTGGCCGTGCAGACGGCAGTTCCGTTCCTGGTCCGTGCGTTGCTGGACGACGCGCTGCCGGCCCGCGAAATCGGGCTGGTCGCGGTCCTGGTACTGGCCATCGGCGGCGCCCACGGTTTCCATCGCTTCACCGTCATCGCGAACCGGATTGGCCGCGAGCGCGGGCTGGTGCGCACGAACCAGGATCTGCGCACCGACATCTTTGCCCGGATGATTCGCCGCGATGGGCGCTTTTTCGACCGGCAAACCAGCGGGGATCTGACCGACCGGCTCATTCGAGATACGCAGCAAGCGAGTCACTGGGCGCAGCATCTGGTCATGAAGGGTTTCCTGGGGACGATCGAGCTTGCCGGTCCCCTGATTGCGGCGTTCATTCTGAATTGGCGGATGGCGGCGGCGATGCTGGTGCTGGCGCCGATCCTGCTGGTGATCCGGCGCTTCATCACGCCGCGTGAACAGGCCGCGCTGCAAACGGAGCGACAGCTCTCGGGGGACGTTCGCTCGTTCGCGCAGGAAGCCATCGCGGGCCGCCGCTTTATCCGCGCCTCGCAGACCCAGGAACATGCCCGGGCGCGCCTGCGCGAACTGAACGAACGGCTGCTGACCGAGGGCTCGTATCGGG
>VXPS01000285.1 GCA_009839425.1 Chloroflexota bacterium | reverse complement strand
CTGGCTGCCGGCGAACGGCCGCCTGGCCGGAATTGCCGTAGCGGGATACCTGGCGGCGTTGGTGGGGTTCGCGGTCTCGACGTCCCTCGGCCTTTCGCTGGTGCTGCTGGTGCTGGTGGGGCTCTTGATTACCGTGTTTTCGGCATGCGTGCGGACGATGCTGCAACTTGAGGCGACTGAGGCCTACTACGGCCGCGTGATGAGCCTGAACACCATCACCTTCATCGGGCTTTCACCCGTGGGGGCGCTGGTCATTGGCTCCATCGCGGAATCGGTGGGCATTCAGGCCGCCACGCTGATCGGCGCCGCCGTGGTGGCGACGGTGTTTGCCGTGGTCTGGCTGGCGCGTCCGACGCTGCGACGGGCTACGTAGACTGCGCCGGATCAGGTCCGACGGGGTAGCGAGAAATGGCGCACATCGGGGTGTTCTATTGCGAGGGGTTCGATCCCGGGGCGTATTCCATGGCGCTGTATCACGCGCAGTTGGAGGCAGCGCGCGGCGGGCACGGGATGAGCATTCACCAGTTCCCGGAAGGTTCACTGGCGGCTGCGGCCGAGCGCGCGCCGGAGGTTGACGGCTTGCTCGCCTTCGCCTCGGGAGCGACCGACCTTGCGTTCCTGCGTGGGCACTCGCGACCGTCGGTGGTGTGCGAGCGCATCCTGCCCGGCTGCGCCTATGTGGCACCGGACAATTTCGACATCGGGCGCACCGCTGCGCGGCACCTGCTGGACCTGGGGCACGAACGGCTGGCGGTGGTGCTGCCGGGCGACCCGGCCAACCTGGACAGCTATCACGGCTCCCGCTTTGCCGGATTCCGGGACACGGCAGCCGCTGCGGGATACCCGCTGGACGACTCGGACATCTATTTCGGCGCAAAGGTCGAAACGACCGGACAGACGGCGGTCGAGGCCATGCTGGCGCGGGGCGATCTGCCGGACGCCATCTACGTGCAGAACCTGCCGATGGCGCTGGCCGCGCTGCGGACGCTCACGGAGGCCGGGGTAGCTGTTCCCCGCGACGTTTCCTTCCTTGGAACCACATTCGCCCAGTTGAACGTGCCAGCGGCCACCGAGCACACGACGCCGCCGATGACGGCTGTGACGTTCGAGAAAGCGGAGATGGGCCGGCAGGGCGTCGCCTACCTGGCCGCGGCGGCCGAGGGCCGCTCGAGCGGGCGACTGGAAGCGCTGCTGCCGGGCGTGCTGGTCGCAGGCGCGTCCACGGCAGCCGCACGGGCCGCAGCGCTGGTGGGCTAAGCGGCGAACCAGGGCGCCGGCTGGTCGCGGGCTGCGGGAGGCTGCGTAGACTGCGCCGAATCAGGTTCGGCGGGAGGCACGGTGATGGCGCACATCGGGGTGTTCTATTGCGAAGGGTTTAACTCCGGCGCGTACAGCGTGGCGCTCTATCACGCGCAGTTGGCGGCGGCGCGCGGTCGGCATGGACTGAGCCTGCACACCTTTGCCAAGGGCACGCTGGCTGCCGCGGCGGCACGGGCGCCGGAGGTTGACGGACTGCTGACCTTTGGGCCCGAGGGTGCCGATCTGGACTTTCTGCGAGGACACGAGCGACCGTCGGTCGTGTGCGAGCACGTTGTGTCCGGCTGCGCGAACATTGCGCCCGACAATCACGACATCGGGCGCACGGCCGCGCGGCACCTGCTGGACCTGGGGCACGAGCGCCTGGCGGTGGTGCTACCCGGCGACCCGGCCAGGACGGACACCTACCACGGGTCTCGATTTGCGGGGTTTCGAGACGCCGCCGCGGCCGCCGGCCACGCACTGGCCGAGACGGACATCTACTCCGGCCCACAGGTCGAGACGACCGGACACACGGCGGCCGAGGCCATGTTGGCGCGCGGCGATCTGCCGGACGCGATTTACGTGCAGAACATGCCCATGGCGCTGGCGGCGCTGCGGACCTTGACGGAAGCCGGCGTGGCCATTCCGGGCGACGTTTCGTTCCTGGGGACCACGTTCACCCAACTGACCGAGCCGAACGCTACCGATCACACGACGCCGCCGATGACGGCGGTGACGTTCGAGAAAGAGGAGATGGGGCGGCTGGGCGTGGCCTACCTGGCAGCGGCGGCCGAGGGCCGGGCGAGCAAACATCTGGTTGTGCGGCTGCCGGGTGTGCTGGTGGAAGGCGCCTCCACGGCACGGGCACGGGCCGCGGTGCTGGGCTAGGCGGCGCGCACCCGTAGCGTCCCAGGCTGCGCGCAGCCTGGGCCACGGATGGCTTCAGCAGCTTAGTCGGCGGCCTGGCGCTGGAGGACGGGGCGGCGTAGGGACTGGGGTAGCGGCGGGCCGACGAAGCCTTCCTCCTCCAGCCGATGCCCCAGCTTGAGGGCCAGCGAACGGCCGATGCCGAGTTCCCGGGCCAGTTGGTCGGGCGTAATGCTCTCGTGGCGCATGACCAACTCGGTAGCTTCCACGAAGATCTCGTCCTCTTCGTCCTCCTCCGACTGCTGAAGTTCCTGCCGGGGCACCTGGTTGGGCTCGCCCTGGTCGCGCCAGTGCTGGACGGCGGCGCGAACTTCCTCGTCGGTGACCCGCACGCCCTGGATGCGCTGCGCCTTCCCGCCTTCGGGCGGCGCGTAGAGCATGTCGCCGCGTCCGATCAGCCGCTCGGCGCCAGCCGCGTCCAGCACGGTGCGCGAGTCAGCCTGGCTGCTGACCATGAACGAAATGCGGGTCGGGAAGTTGGCCTTGATCAGGCCAGTAATGACGTCCACCGACGGGCGTTGGGTGGAGATGACCAGGTGGATGCCGGTGGCTCGGGCCATCTGTGCCAGCCGCGCCAGCAGCCGTTCCACGTCGCCGGGGGCCGTCATCATCAGGTCGGCCAGTTCGTCGATCACGACGACGATGTAGGGCAACGGTCCGTCGGAGTCCTCCGGCGGCGACGCGTTGTAGGAGGCGAGGTTACGCACGCCGGCCTTGCTGAACGTGCGGTAGCGGCGGGCCATTTCGTTGCTGACCCAGGTGAGGACATCGACGACTTCGTTGACGTCGGTGACCACGGGCATTCGCAGGTGCGGGATGCCCTCGAACGCCACCAGCTCGACCATCTTGGGGTCGATCAGGACGAGCTGCATTTCGTCGGGCGTCCTGGTAAACATGATTCCGGTGATTAGCGACGTGAGGCAGACGGACTTGCCTGCGCCGGTAGCACCGGCAATCAGGACGTGCGGCATTTTGGCCAGGTCGGCCACCCGCACGTTGCCGGCGACGTCCTGGCCGAGCGCGACCTTGATGTCGGCGTCGGAGGCGGCCCAGGCCTGGCTCTCCATGACCTCGCGCAGCGTGACGACTGCCGGGTTGTCGTTGGGCGTCTCCAGACCCACGAATGGCTGTCCGGGCACCGGCGCTTCAATGCGCACGCTGCGGGCGGCCAGCTTGAGGGCCAGGTCGTTGGCCAGCGCGGTAATGCGCGAGACCTTGACTCCCGGGCCCGGTTCCAGGAGGTACTGGGTCACGACGGGCCCAGGCACGGCTTCGGCAACCCTGACCTGCACCTTGAAAGACTCCAGGGTCTCTTCGATTGAGGCAGCCTTGCTGACGATTTCGTCTTCGGGGACCTCGCCGGAGTCCTCGGCGGGCAAGAGCATGTCTACACCCGGCAGTTGCCAGCGGCCGTCCGGCTGCGGAGTCGCGGCGGCGGCGGGCATCCGGTCGGCGACGCGAATCAGCGGCTGCTGGCCCCAGGCGGGCCCGTCGTCAGCCTGATCCTCGCCAGAGTCGTCTTCCTCGGCTTCCTGAACCCCGACATCCGTCGGCGTGGCCTCGGCTCGGTCCGTCCGCGAGAACCACGGGCGTGCGCGCGCGTTGGCGGCAGCGATGACCCGCAAGAGACCGCTGCCCAGGAAGCGGGTCGTCTGAATGACGAACCGCCCCGGCCGCATCACGGCTTCGGCGCCCAAGGGCGACGCGACCAGGCCGTAGGCCAGTGCCAGGACGGCGGCCACGGCAAGCACCAGGAACGCCGGGGTATCGCCTATGCCCGCCCGCATGGCCGATCCGATGAGCCCGCCGATTGCGCCGCCGCCTTCAGGCTGGCCCTGGTTGGCGACGACGGCGGCGAGGTCGGTCATCGACGCCAGCGCGGCCACGAAGACGGCCGCGGCAACGAAGTGCGTGACGTCAATGATGGCCCGGCGACGAGCGCCGGCGATCAGGACTGCTCCGCCGATTAACGCGCCGGCCAACGAGCCCAGGGGCGCGGCACGGCCCACACCGGCGGCCACAGTTGCGGCCGCGCCCGTAACCACCAATGCGTCGTCGACGATGAGGCCGACGAACGACAATACGCCAAAGGCGGCCACGATGAAGCCGCCAAAGCCTGCAATATCCCAGTGTTCAGGCCGCGTCGCGCGCGCTGGCAGCGCGGCGGCCTTTCGGCTCGTGGCCACGGGAGGCCCTCCTCGGTGCGAGCTGTCGCCCGCCCCTTAGCTAGACCTCAGTGACGATCGGCAAAATCACCGGTCGCCGCCGGGTCTCCCGGAACAACCGCCTCCCGAGTGCGTTCCGGATCTTCCTTTGTAGTTGCTCGGGAGTTGCGTCCGCATGGTCGCCGGTGTCCACCACCGACCGAACGGTGTCGCGAGCACGAGCCAACAACTCGTCCTCGGCATCCGACGCGTACACGAATCCCCTTGTAATGATATCCGGCTCCGTCAAGCATTGACCAGTGTGACGGTCCACGTTGACAACAGTAATGACCAGGCCGCCTTCAGCCAGGTGGCGACGGTCGCGCAGCGTGGCGTCGCTCTCTTCGCCAACGGTCAACCCGTCGACGTAGACGTTGCTCACGTCGGTCTCGCCAACCACGCGGATGTCGTCCGCGGATAACTCGACGATGGATCCGGACTCGGCCACGAGCACGTGCTCCGCGTCCACCCCCACCCGCTCCGCAATGCGCCGGTGCTCCTCCAGGTGCCGGTACTCGCCGTGGACCGGCATGAAGAACTTCGGTCGCAGGGCCGTGAGCATGAACTTGAGGTCTTCCTGGCCCGCGTGCCCCGAGACGTGCACCGGCAGCAGTCGCTCGTAAAGCACGCTCGCGCCCTGGCGGGCCAGACGGTCGATGGTCTGGTTCACCGCTTCTTCGTTGCCCGGAATGGCCGAAGCCGACACCACCACGGTGTCGTCGGGCAGCAGGTCGATGAACCGATGGTCGCGATTGGCCATTCGCACCAGCGCGGACCGAGGCTCGCCCTGGGATCCGGTACAGATGATGGCCAGGTCGTCGGCCGCATAGTCCCGCAGGTCGCGAGGATCGACCTCCATTGCGTCGTCGGGCACGTGCAAGTAGCCCAGGTCGCGGGCCACCCGGACGTTGCGTTCCATGCTGCGACCGACGAAGCAGACCCGGCGCCCATAGGCGTAGGCGGCATCGACAACCTGCTGCACGCGGGAAATCAGCGACGAGAAGGTGGCCACGATGATCCGGCCTGGCGCGTCGTTAAACACCCGATCAAAGGTCTCGGCAATGACCGCTTCGGACGGCGTATGGCCGGGCTGATCGGCGTAGGTGCTATCCGACATCAGGAGTAGCACGCCCTCGTCGCCGAGACGGCCCAAGGTCTGGATGTCGAGCGGGACTCCGTCCACGGGCGTGTGGTCGATCTTGAAGTCGCCGGTGTGGACGATGGTCCCAATGGGCGTGTGGATGGCCACGCCCATGGCGTCCGGAATGCTGTGGCAGACATCGAAGAACTGGCAGCGGAAAGGACCGATGGTGACGGTTTCGCGAGCTTTGACCACGCGCAGATCCGCCTGGTCGCGCAGGCCGGGCTCCTCCAGCTTGACGCCCACCAGGCCAAGCGTGAGCTTGGAGCCGTAGATCGGCAGGTTGAACTCGCGCAGGGCGTAGGGCAGCGCGCCAATGTGGTCTTCGTGACCGTGCGTTATGACGAAGGCGCGTAGCTTGTGCCGGATTTCGCGCAGGTAGTTGAAATTTGGCAATACGAGATCAACGCCAAGCATGTTGGCGTCGGGGAAGGTAATGCCGCAGTCGAGCACGATGGCGTCGTCGCCGTACTCGATCACGGTGCAATTCCTGCCGATTTCGCCGATGCCGCCGATAGAGACGACACGCACGACTTCGGCTGCAGATTCGCGCGTCATGTGGGTGGTTCCGGGGTTCGGTGCGTCAGCCGAAGAATGAGAGTTGCTGCGTGTCAGGCGCTGGCGGCGGGTCGGGTTCGACCGCCGTTGCGTCGGCCAGCAGCTTGGGGATCATCTGGAAGTCCTGCGACAGCACGTCGCGCAGGCGTAGTTGGCGCAGTGCCGCCGCCGGATGGTAGACGGGAAGGTAGACCCGGCCGTTCAGCCTTCGCGCCACGCCGCGGGCGCGTGAGATGCGCGCCTCGGGGAAAAATGCGTTGAGCGCGTGTCGTCCCAGTAGGACGACCAGGTCAGGATTGATCAGCTCGAGTTGCTGATCCAGATAAGGGCGGCAGGCCTCCGCCTCATCCGGCAATGGGTCGCGATTGTTGGGCGGCCGGCACTTCAAGACGTTGGCGATGAACACGTCGGCCCGGCGCATTTCGATGCCGTGAATCATCTCGTCCAGCAACTGCCCGGCCTGGCCCACGAATGGACGTCCCAGGCGGTCCTCATGAAAGCCGGGACCCTCGCCAATGAAAACGACGCGTGCTGTCGGCGCCCCCTCGCCGGGGACCGCGTTGGTTCGTCCACGGTGCAAGCCGCACCGTTCACAAGTCCGGACGACTGACGCGAGGCTCGCGAGGTCAGGAAAGGTCGGAAGGCCGATCACGCGCTACGCATGCACCGCGGCGGGCTGGAGGAAGGCGTCCAGTTCGTAGAGGTCGAGCACCGGCTTGAGGTCTTCCTGCATAGCCGCCGGGAACTCGATCAGCGGCGAGCGTGGGACACCCACTGAAAAACCGCTCAGATTCACGGCCGCCTTGACGGCGATGGGGTTGGGCCAACCGGCCGGGAACAGCGCCCGAGCGATCGGCAACAGGTGCAGATGCTTGCGACGCGCAGTTTCGAGATCGCCTTCCACGAAGGCATCAATCATGTCGCGGGTTTCGCCGCTCACGACATGCGACTGGACGCTCACGACGCCCACACCGCCAAGGGCCATGAGCAGATACGTGTCGCTGTCGTTGCCGCTGTAGATGTCGAAGCCGTCCTCGGCCGTTCGGGCAATCTCCGCGATCTGGTCAAAGTCCCCGCTGGCCTCCTTGACCGCCACGATGTTGTCCACGGCGCTCAGGCGCGCCACGGTGTCGGCGGTCATGTTGAGGCTGGTGCGGGCCGGCACGTTGTAGAGCATGTTGGGCAGCGGCGTAGCCTCGGCGATGGTCTCGAAGTGGAGGACCAGCCCATCCTGGGGCGGCTTGTTGTAGTAGGGCGTGACCTGCAGGAGGCCGTGGACGCCGATGTCGGCGGCTTCGCGCGACAGGTGCACACTCTCGGCGGTGTTGTAGCCGCCAGTGCCCGCGATCACCATGGCGCGGTCGCCGACAGCCGACAGCGCCTCGCGATAAAGCTGGAAGCGTTCGTCGTCGCTGAGCACCGGGGATTCGCCGGTGGTGCCGGTGACGACGACCGCGTCGTTGCCGGCGTCGACGAGCCCGGAGACAAGGCGTCCGAACGTGTCGTAGTCCACCGATCCATCGTCGGCGAACGGGGTAATCACTGCGGTAATGAGCCGGCCAAAGGTCAACATGCGACAGCCTCCGCCCACGACCTTACGAACGGCCGCGATACGCCGTGCTGTGGGGGCTGATTGTACCTAGCGGCCAGTCACGGAGTCTCGCTTGCGCCGTTCCGCTTCGGGGGCGTGCGCTCGGGGCCGCTAGGCAGGAGTTGGTGCGGACTGCCGCGGGTCGTCGCCCGCCGACGAGCCGGTCTCGAAGAGAGCCGGCTGCCCTGGCGGATCGCCGGCGGATCCGGTGCGCTCTTCGATGCGGGCCAGCGTCTCCAACATGGCTTGCTGGGTGGCGTCCATGCGTATGACGGTCTGCACGAGCTCGTACTGGCGCGATTCCATGGTCTCCATGCGGGCGTCGATCCGATCCATGCGGGCGTCGATCCGATCCATGCGGGCGTCCATCCGGTCCATGCGGGCGCTCAGACGTCCTTCCATTGCGGCCAGGTCGGCACGCAGGCGGTCCATGCGGGCGCTCTGGTGGTCCATGCGGGCGCCTAGACGCTCTTCCATAGCGTCCATGCGATCAGTCGATCGGCTATCAAGCCTCAAGATCAGGCCGACAACCGCGCCGGCGGTGGCTAGCCCGCCCACAACCAGCGTCGCGCCAACGCTCAGGATGCCGACCAACTCAGCGCTCATGGCGAGTGGTCGTTGCTTCCGGTGCGCGATTTGACAGGGCGACTGTAGCACGAGCGACTCTCGGACCACTCTGCGGGTAATGCCGATGCGGACGCGTCAATGTCACCAGCGGCACGCACCGCTGCGACGGAAATGGCTCTACCAGTTGACCCGGCGGCTGAAGTAGCGGTGCCAGCGGCGCCAGACGCCCTTGCCGTAGAAGGCCTCCTCCTGGCGCTCGATGATGACGGCCTCAGTGGTGAGGATCTGCGAGGCGAGACCGGCGGCGTTATAGGGGCTGACCGCTTTCAGGATGTCGGGGAAGGCGGAACGCCACAGCGAGCGGAACAGCAGGAGCCCCAGCGTCAGCAGGAAGAGCACGGGCACCGCGCTCGATTCGCGCAAGTACGGGGCCAGCGCAAGCAGCAGCGGGGCCAGCATGGCCACCCAGAGAAGGATTTCGAGCTGCGTGTTAATTCGCCGCGCCCGGCGGCGATGGGCAAAGGTGTAGGGTGCCCGCTGCCGCTCAAAGCGCGCCCGCTCCAGCAGGGCCAACCCCGCGCCCATCACGCCGAACACCGCGGATATCACCAGGCCGGCGGCGATGATCACGCCGCCCGGCGTGCCTACCGGCGGGCCGTCGCGCTCGCGCGGGATCTGCTCCTCGGCCACGGCCCGGCTGCCCTTGCCTTCGGGATCAATCAGCAGCTCAACCACGCCGCTGGCGACGATCATGACGATGAAGATCGCCAGCGCCGCCAGCAGCACCCCCATGCCCGCCAGGAAGCCGGCTTTGAGGAGATCAAATGTCGGCGTCCGGGCGGCGCGAATCTCCTCCAGGTAGATGTCCAGCTCTTCCTGCGAGGCCTCGGGCGACATGCCGGCGCGCACCAACGCCTGCTGGGCCTGTCGATAGTCGTCACGACGGTCCGCCGGACGCTTGACCGCGCGCCACCACGACTGGATCGAGTACAGCGAACCCATGGCGCCATCCTAGCCGGGATGGCGCCAATCGGCGGCTTAGGTCCGAGCGCTGCCGAGGCCGTCGGCCTAAACGAGTCCTTGCTCGATCATCGACTCGGCGATCTGGATGGAGTTGGTGGCCGCGCCCTTGCGCAGGTTGTCGGAGACGACCCAGAAGACCAGGCCGTTGGGGTGCGACATGTCCTGCCGCAGGCGGCCGACCCAGGTCGTGTCGTTGCCTTCGGCGGTCATGGGCATGGGATAGACCTCGGCGGCCAGGTCGTCCACGATCTCAACGCCGGGGACGTCTTCCAGCAGCGAGCGGGCGAGCTCGGCGTCAATCGGATCGCTGAACTCCGCGTGAACGGCAGCCGAATGCGCCCGGAAGACCGGCACGCGCACGCAGGTCGCGGACACGGCCAACTCGGGGATGTGCATGATCTTGCGAGTCTCAGCCGAGACCTTCCATTCCTCCTTGGAGTAGCCGTCGTCACGCGGATCGTCGATGGAGGGGATCAGGTTGGACGCGATTGGATGCGGGAACACGTCCGGCTCCAACTCGGCGCCGTTGGACATGGCGGCGCTCTGCTCGGCCAGTTCGCCCATGGCACTGCCGCCGGCGCCCGAGACCGACTGGTAGGTGTCGGCAATCACGCGCCGCACGGGGCTGTGCTCATGCAGCGGCGCCAGCACCTGGACGATCGGCGTGGTGGAGCAGTTCGGAATCGCCACGATGCCCTTGTGCTCCTGCAGGTCGGCCGCGTTGACCTCGGGGACCACCAGCGGCACGTCGTCGTCGTAGCGGAAGGCGGAACTGTCGTCAATGGCGACAACGCCGGCGGCGGCGACCCGCGGCGCCACGGCGCGGCTGATGGAGCCGGACGCCGAGATCAGGACGAAGTCAAGGCCCGAGAAGTCGGTGTCGTCGGCCAGTACCTGGACGGTGTGGGACTCACCGTTGAATTCGATTTGCTTGCCGCGACTGCGCTCCGAAGCCCACAGGCGCAACTCACCAACCGGGAAGTTGCGCTCCTCCATCACGCTCAGGAACTCGCGGCCCACGGCGCCGGTGGCGCCAACAACCCCGATACCAAAACTGCGGCTCATGCGTCGTCACTTTCCTCAAAGAGCAGGTGCTCAAGGCCTATGACCAGGCCGGGCAAGTCTCGCACCCGGCGGGCTGCCATCAACACGCCGGGCATAAACGAATCGCGGCTCGTGGAGTCATGTCGAATGGTAAGCGTCTGACCCAGCGCCCCAAAGATCACTTCCTGGTGGGCAACGAAGCCGGGCAGCCGCACGCTGTGCACGCGCACGCCATGGTTCACGCCGCCGCGCACCCCGTCGAGCGTAAAGCGCTCGGTGGGCGCATCGATGGAGGCCTTGCCGCCGCGTGCCTGCGCGATAAGTTCGGCCGTGTGGGCAGCCGTGCCCGAGGGAGCGTCAATCTTCTGGTCGTGGTGAAGCTCGATGACCTCGACGTGGTCCAAATGCGGGGCCGCCAGTTGGGCCATGGCCATCATCAGCACCGCGCCGATGGCGAAGTTGGGCGCAATGAACGCACCCACGCCCTCGCCCTCGGCGGCTGAGCGAATCGCATCGATCTGGTCCGGGGACATCCCCGTGGTTCCGATAACGGGTGAAACTCCGGCCCCGATGGCCATCAAGGCGTTCTCCGCCGCCGCGTCGGCCACCGTGAAGTCAACGGCGACGTCGGGCTGGGTCTCTCGGATGGCCGTCTCCACGTTCGTGAACCACGGAAAGTCGACGTCCCGATCCATCTGGTCAACACCCGCCGCGAGTTCCATGTCGGGTGCGCCCTTCACGGCATCCACCACGGTCTGCCCAACGCGGCCGGAGGCCCCGAATACGGCGACTCGCAACGGCGATCCCATCTCAGCGCTCCTCTAGTCCCGGTAGCGGGGCCGCCTCGGTCCGCGACCGCCGCCACGGCCGCCGCCGCGGCCGTTACGGTCAAAGCGTCCTCGGCCACCCCGACCGTCGCGGCCGCCACCGTCGCGGCGCGGACCGCCACGACCGCCACCGCGCGGGGCGGGGGCGGCGGAAGCCAGCGTTTCCTCGGGCGAGAGACCCATCAGCACGGCCCGTCGCGACAGGTTGACGCGGCCCTGATCGTCGGTCTCGATGACCATCACCATGATGTCGTCGCCGACGTTCACCACGTCCTCGATCATTCCCGGCGGTTCCTCGGCCAACTCGTGGCGGGGAACCAGGCCTTCGCGGCCGGGCAGGAACTCGACCATGGCGCCGAAGCCGAAGATTCGAGTCACCTTGCCGAGCATCGTGCGGCCGGCGTCGATTTCGCCGGTCATATCCCGAATCATCTGAACGGCCTGCTCGGCCCCCTCGCGCGACGGCGAGCCGACCATGATCGTGCCGTCTTCCTGAATGTCGATCGACGCGCCGGTGTCGGCCTCGAGCTGGCGAATCATGCGCCCACCCGGGCCGATGACCGAGCCAATGTTCTCGGGATTGATCTGAGTTCGCATGATCTTGGGCGCGAACTCGCCCACCTCCGAGCGAGGTTCGGACAGGGCGCCGCCCATCACCTCCAGGATCTTCATCCGGGCGTCACGTCCTCGCCGCACCGCCAGTTCCACGATCTCCGGTGTCAGGTGCTTGACCTTGATGTCCAGCTGGATCGCGGTGATGCCCTTCTCGGTTCCGGCGACCTTGAAATCCATGTCGCCGAAGTGGTCTTCCGCGCCCTGGATGTCGGTCAGTACCTTGAAGTCACCGTTGTCGGACGTCACCAGACCCATCGAGATGCCGGCCACCGGGGCGCTGATCGGCACGCCGGCGTCCAGCAGCGCGAGGGTGCTGCCGCAGGTGGAGGCCATGGAGGTCGAGCCGTTGGACGACAGGACTTCGGAGACCACGCGCACGGAATAGGGGAAGTCCTCGTAGCTGGGAACCACCGGCAGAAGCGCGCGCTCGGCCAGGGCGCCGTGCCCGATCTCGCGCCGGCGCGGCGAGCCAAGTCGGCCGGCCTCGCCGGAGGCGAAGGGCGGCATGTTGTAGTGGTGCATGTAGCGCTTGGGCTGGGCCAGTTCCTCAAGGTCGCGGAGGCCGATCTTCTGCTCGTCGCGCTGGGTGCCCAGCGTCACGATCGAGAGCACCTGGGTTTCACCGCGCTCGAACAGGCCGGTGCCATGTGTCCGCGGCAAGATCCCCACATCGGCGGACAAGGCTCGCAGGGCGTCGTCGGAACGGCCGTCCGGCCGGATGCCTTCGTCCACGATGGCACGGCGCGTGTAGGCGCTCTCCAGGTCGTGGAAGGCCTCGCCGATGTCCCCTCCGTCGTGCTCCCCGTCGAAGGCTTCCTCGGCCTGGCCTTCGATCGCCGCCAGCTTCTCGACGCGGGCCGAGCGGTCGGTGATGCGCGCGGCCTCGGCGATCGCGTCGCCAAACCGGGAATCCACCGCCTCAAGCAGGCCGGCGTCAAGCTTCTCAATCTTCACTTCGCGCGGCGCGGGGTTGACGAGATCGCGCAGCTGGAGCTGCAAGTCAATGGCGGCCTGCAACTGCTCCTGGCCCCAGGCTATGGCGCGGATCATCGTGTCGTCGTCAACCTCCCTGGCGCCAGCTTCCAGCATCACCACGCCGTCACGGGTCCCGGACACCACCAGGTCCAGGTCTCCGCTGGCGTTTTCCTCGATCGTCGGGTTGAGCGTGAACTCGCCGTCGCTCAGCCCCACGCGCACCGCGCCCACCGGCCCTTCGAAGGGGATGCCGGAGATCATCAGCGCCGCGGAGGCGGCGATGGTACCGATAACGTCCATCTCGGTCGTGCGGTCGTGCGAAAGCAAGGTCAGGATGATCTGCACCTCGTTGCGCATGCCCTTGGGAAAGAGCGGCCGCAACGGGCGGTCGGTCAGCCGGGACGCCAGAATGCCGGCCAGCGGCGGACGGCCTTCGCGCCGGAACACGCTGCCCGGAATCTTGCCGATGGAATAGCTGCGCTCCTCGTAGTCCACGGAGAGCGGGAAATAGTCGATTCCCTCGCGCAGGCGGTCGGACATCACCACGGTGCCCAAAATCACGGCGTCGCCATAGGTCACCACGACGGCGCCGTCCGCCTGCTGGGCCAGGCGGCCGGTCTCGAACGCGAGCCGGCGCCCCCCGAATTGGGTCTCAACGGTATGCATACAGGTCACTCCTCGCCGGCGGTCTGGACGAAGAGCAAAGAAGCGAGCCCGCAACCGGCGTTGCGCCCTCGGTTCTTGGCTCTTCCGTCAGGTTCCCCCGGCGTTCTGATCCGAAGCCGTTTACAACAACGAAAAGCGGTCCGGCTTCGGAGCGGACCGCTCATCAATCCGTGCGTGCTCGCCGCGCCTGAGGCGGCGTGCCGCGTATCGCCAGGTATTCACGCGCGTTAGCGCCGCGCTCGAATCTGGAGCTTGTCGATCACCTGCCGGTAACGCTCGGGGTCGCGATCCTGAAGGTACTTCAGGAGCCGACGCCGGCGGCCGACCATCTTGAGCAGACCGTAGCGTGAATGCTTGTCTTTCTTGTGCTGCTTGAGATGTTCGGTGAGTTCTTCAATTCGGGCGCTGAGCAGCGCGATTTGCACCGGCGCCGAGCCGGTGTCGTCAGGGTTCAGGCGAAGCTCGTCGAGGAGTTCGCGCTTGGGAGAGGTGACAGCCATTCGGTGATATCGATCTCGCCGGCCCTGCGTGGGCCGTTGCATCGCGGAAGGGAGGCGTCCAATGCGCCGCCCGCATTTCGTAAGTGTAACGCACGGCAACGGCTCGAGAACCTGATTATCGAAGAGCGCGCACCACAATGTTGCGCCACCTATTTTGGCACGATAAACTAGTTTGCATTACAAACTTAGAAGCGGTACATGGCTGCAGCATGCCTGGGAGACACGACATGCCAAACACAGAACAGGAAGCCTCGGCGCTTCCGCCAGAGCAAAGTTGGGACGCCATCCACGCCACCATGGACCGGGCGCGGAGCTCCATGTACGTCGCCGGCATGGAATCGATCATGCTGCTTTGGGGCGCGGTCGTGGCCCTGGGCCTGCTCGGGCAATACGCCCTGACGATCCTGGCGCCCGGGTTTGCGACGGCCACTCCATGGTTCCCCGGGCCGCTTTGGGGTGTGCTGACAGTGGCCGGCGTGGCGGCCAGCGCCGTCCTCGGGCACCGCGCGAGCAACGAGAACGCCATGGGTACCGCGGCGCGGAGGGCGGGGATCCGGGTGTTTCTCTTCTGGCTGACTGTGGCAAGCGCGGCGTTCGTCATTCCAGCAGCAGCTGGCCTGTGGACGGCGGACGTCGAAGGGATCACGATCGCGCGAGTTGCCGTGGGCATCGTGGCCCTAGGCTACGTCCTCTTCGGCATCATGCACCGCCCCGTGATCGCGGCCGTCGGGGTGGGCTTTGCGCTGGTGTTCTATCTCTCCAGCCATCTCGCGGGCGACGCCGCACCTGCGATTTCCGCTGTGGGAACGCTCGTCGTGGTTGCCTTGGGATGGCTGTGGATTCGCGGGAGCAACAACCGTTGACCGACGAGCCCATTGTCCTCGACGAGACCATTCACCAGTCGACGCGCCTGCGGATTATGACGATGGTGGTTGGTCAGGCCGACTCGGACCGGTTGGCGTACGGGTTCATCCAACAGACGCTGGACCTGACCGGCGGGAATCTGACTACCCACCTGCGCAAGCTCGAAGAGGCGGACTACCTGGTCATGACCAAGGAGTTTGTGGACTCCAAGCCGCGCACCTGGGTCCAGGCCACACCGATGGGTCGCCGAGCCTTTACCGAATACCTCGCCAACCTCGAGCGCGCGCTGAACTGGCAGCCGAACGCTTAGTGCGCCGCCGTCGCCTCGGAGCTACAGATCTTCGTGAACCCTCGGGCGTGAGCTCGGGGCCTTAACTCGGACTGCCGCTACGACCTAGCGGCGCGTGACTCTGTAGATGACCTTGCCGACATGGTCGCTAATGACCACGGCGCCGTCGGGTGCAATGACGACGTCAGTCGGGCGGTCCAGGCCGGTCACGAAGGGATGGACGTCTCCCGTGTAGGTCTCGCCCCGCGGTTCCAGGCGTACGCGCAGGACGTTGTGGGTATAGGAGCTTCGGCCGAGGCCCGGCCCCCAGGTGGCGACCAGCGCATCCCCGGCAAACTCGCCCGCCTGCGGGCCGGTGAAGAACGTGATCCCAGTAGCCGCAGCGTGGGCCGGCAGCGCAGCCACGGGGCCTACGATCTCGGAGCCCTCGGGCGGCTCGCCCCAGACGGTCGGATGCCCGTAGTCGCGGCCTTCGATCACGTGATTGAGTTCGTCCGGCGCGTCGTCGGCGGCGCGCACCGGGACATCCGGCGCGTTGTCGGTGCAGAAGAGTTCGCCATTGGGCGCGAACGCCAGATCGAACGGATTCCTGAATCCGCGCGCCACCACATCCACGCGCGACCCGTCCGGTGCGATGCGCAGGATCGTCCCCGAAAGCTCAGTCTCCGGCTCACCGCCCATATTGCTTGTACTGCCGACCGCCACATAAAGCAGGCCATCCGGTCCGACGACGATGCCGTTGTTGCGATGGAGCAGTTCGGCCTGTTCCGGCAGGCCGGTCACGATCTCCACGGACTCGTCCGCGGCGCCCGTTCCGCTCGTGTCGCGCAGCCGGATGATCTTCTTTCGCACCGAGGCGTAGACGGCGTCGTCGATAAAGGCCACGCCGCGCGGCTCGTCCACCCCAAGCGGGTCCAGGCCCTGGGCAAAGGCGACCGGGGCCTCAGCACCGGCAACGCCTGCATGCGTGAGGATGGCATTGTTCGACATCGAGATGTAGAGCCGGTCGTCAGGACCAAAGGCCAGGGCGACCGGCAGCCCAAGCTCCGCCGTATCGAGCACCGGCGCCATGCTGAAGCCGGCAGGGGGCCGTGGCGCCCCGACGACGACCGCGCCCACCTGGCGTTCCAGCATTTCCGGATCGACCCGATCGCCGACGCTTAGCGGGCTGGCGGAGCGAAAGCTGCGAATCAGGGTCCACAGGCCGGCCGGGTACGCACGGTTCCGCGCCGTATCGCCACTGAGGCGCAGGCGAACCGGCTCCGCGCGGCCGGGGGCGAACTCCAGCACGCCAGCCTGAAAGTACTGCCGAATAACGCCGGGCTCGGCCGTCGGGTCGATCACGGTGCCCGGCTCGCCCGTGTCGCGACGGGCTTCGGTCTTGGGGAACCCGAGTCCGGCCGCGCCACCCAGCGCCTGGAATGCGTCGAGGAATCCGATATCGTCCCCGTCGACGGACTGGTTCGACACCACATGTCCAAAGGGACCTACCGCCATGCCCCCGAATGGGTTGGCGGTTCCCGCTTCAAAGCCAAGATCGGGGCTCCCGTCCAGCCCGCCGCCAATGAAGTCCCACACCGGGCGCGGTATGGGTTCGGTGGCCTCACCCGTCCACTCCATCACGCCGCGCTGGAAGTACTGGACCAGCAGGCCGTTCTCGATCAGCGGTTCGGAAACCGGATGGCCCCAACGCCACAAACCGCCGGAGGCGTGGTAGTAGGTCAGGAACGAGGCCGCGCGCGCAACGCCGTCAAAGTAGACCGTCAGATTGGCAATGTTGTGGCCCAGCGCCGAATCGAACGCTGCGCGCGCAACCCAGACGCCGCGCAACGCGGAGAGCGCGCTCGTTCGGCGCGCCAGCAGTGCCGGAAGGGAGAGGGCCGCGGCTGTGAGGACGGCGCGGCGGCCAACACGGCTGCCGGCTCGCGCTATATGCATAGTAAGCGGACCCGCCAGAAACGCTTGTGGGTGCGTGAACAGGCAATAGTAGCCAGACCAACGGCCGGCTTCCCTATACTCGTTGCATCCCACCCGCAGGTGAACCCCTATGGCATCGCGCCGTCGCCGCCGCACGCGCCGCCAGTCCAGCGCCGCACCCAGCAGGAGTCGCTCGTCGAGCTCCGACAAGAGCGGCAAGCGGGATCAGCGCAAGGGCGGGCAGCGCACCCAGCAGAAGGGCGGCCTGGGACGCGGGTTCTGGCTGTACATGATCGCGGTGATGGCCCTGTTCATCCCGCTCAACCTGTACTGCCTGAATCAGGCCAGCCCTCCGGGCCCGGGCGAAGAGACTCAGCAACAGGCGGCCGCGATTCTAAACTCCGTGAACGACCCGCATGAGCCCTACGCCACCGATCCGCCGACCTCGGGGCCGCACGTGACGCAGCTGGCCGCGCATGGCTATCGGACCGACACCCTGGTGGACGAGATTCAGGTCGCGAATCTCTCACGCGGCTTCGTGATCGTTCACTTCAATGACGCCGGATTGGAAGCCGAGATGCGGCAGTTGGCCGCGGAGTTCGAGGGACACGACGTGATCGTGCAGCCGGACGCCAGCCTGCCGGCCGAGACCGCAGTGGCGCTGACGGCCTGGGGCCGGATCGAGCGCCTGGACTCCTACGACAAAGGCCGCGTCTACAACTTCGTGCGCAATTACGCGGGCCTCGGTCAGCCGCTGGCGACCCCGGCTTCCGGAGGCGGTGGCTGACCTACCCGCAACTGCACAGGGCCGAGCAGCCCTGAGACGAGCGACTCTGCCTCGATGTTGTCCTCGTGCCAGTAGCGGTGCCAGGCGTTCCCCATCTTCGTCTCGTCCCGCTTCCAGCGCATTTCGTTGGCGTAGAGGTTGCTCACCCGCACGCGCAGGTTGTTGGACCCGGTCTGAACGAAACCGCTGAGATCAAACCGGTAGGGCGGCCAGAGCCGCACGTCGACGCGCCGGTTGTTGACGAAGACCTCGGCGTGATGGCGCACGTCGCCCAGATCCAGCGTCACCTCCGAGGTCACTTGCTCGGCCGTGAGTTCGAAGCTGCGCTCGTAAACGCCGGCGCCGGAATACCAGCCGTATCCAAAGTTCGCCCACGGTTGCAGGGCAATGGTCGTCGGCCGCGTAAACAGCGCCAGCGGCGCCAGGATGCCGTTGGAGAACTCGGCCGCCTCGATTTCCACGGTCAGCAGCCGGCCGGTCGTGATGTTGTAGATGCCCTGAATGTCAGGGGTGCGTTCGCGGACATCCACGTACACCTTGTGGGTGCCTTTGATGTTTGGAATGCCAATGCCAACGCAGCCGACCGGCAGGCGTTGCCGGTACACCAGCGTCCGAGGGAACGCCACGGGCTCGCCCAGCAGCGGGATGTGCCGCCACGGCTCAACCGGCGGACGGCCGCGCTCCCACGTCACCAGCGGGGTATTGCGCTCGTATGCCAGACCGGACCACACCTCGGCCGGCGGGGCCTGCACTTCCCACGATTCGTCGGACACGATGACGATGGAGCCGCCCGAGCGCAGATCAATCTGCCCCTCGAAGAGGAATGAAATCGGCGCGTCGGACACGCACTCTACGTCCGCGACGATGGTGTTCTGGCCCGGACGCAGGTAGGGCATGATGTTGTAGGTCACGGGGCTGGACCAATCCTCGGATTCGCCCAGTTGCGTGCCGTTCATGTACACAGCCACCCGGTCCGCGCCCACAAACGTGGCCCAGGCCTTGATGGGCGGCTCGCTCAGATCGATCGTGCGCAGGAATCGCAGGCGTCGGTGTTGATCGCTCGTGCGCTTGACGGCCCAGCCGCCGTGTTTCCGGACCCCGGTGATCCAACTGGCTCGCCAGTTGCCGATGGTGTCGGCCCCGGCCTGCGCCAGCCAGGTCTCGGGCCACTCGGAATCGTCGAACAGCGGGTCGCGCAGTTGCTCCAGGCGGCCCGCGCCCAACGAGAAGCTGGCGACGCGCATGACCGGTAGTTCGAAACGCCGAATCGATCCCTGGCCGGTCGGAGTCCCACCGTCCAGCGCGAAGGTCCAGTCGGTCTTGAACTCCAGATCCTTCTGCTGCGGCTTCGTGCCACGGGATGCGCGAAGGCGCGAAGCCCGGACCGACGTGCCGAAGACGACGACGTGGGCCGCGCGGGGCGGCAGGTCCAACGCAAATCGTCGTTTTCGGCGCGATCTGGTCGTCGCCAGCGGCTCGGTGCCGCCGGTTTCGGGGTCCCAGACCTCGGGGCGCCCAGACAAATCCGTAGTGACGGTGGCCGTCGCCTTTTCAGGGGATCGGTTCACAACCAGAAGCACTTCCGCGCCGTCGAGCCGACGCGGCACCACGATCACGTCGGCTTCGCTGTCGACCGTCGTGCCGGGGGCCAGGATCTCGGCAATCCGCTCGAGCGCGTCGGGCAGCTGCTCCGGAACCTGGAATGTTCGGCCCTTGCCGATGGCTGCTCCGCTCGGTGTCTGGGAGGTGTCCTTAAAGAGCGCCCCTACGGCGCGCGTGATCGAACGATGTCTCCAGCCGCCTTCGCTGCTGCCCGACGGACACTCGCCCATCACGATGAGCTGCCCGCCCGAGCGCACAAAGGCGCCCAGTCGGCGCATCGCCCGTGGGCCAATGACGGGGGTCGGCGGCAGGATCAGGCTCGACACTGTCAGCGCACCTTGCCGGAGGCGGCCGTTTTCAAGGCGCGCGTTCCCGTGGCTGATGAACCGTTCGTCGACGATCTGGACGTCAATACTGGCGTCGGTCAGACCGTCGATGAGACCCTCGTACGCCTCCGCGATCTCGCGCGCTCGCGCATTGGGCCGGCCGTCGGCGGTATTGGCGGCGATGCTGGTCCAGGGATACAGCACGCCGACTGTGGTTCCGGATCGCGTATGTCCCACCAGCGCCGACAAACGGGCCATGTAGTCCGACAGATCCCTGAAGTGGGACCAGTACGGGTTCTGATGGCCAAAGCTCGGCGGCCAATCGTCGGCCGCCTCGGCGTTGGCCATGGAGTAGAAGAGCCCGTGGAGCACCAGCATGTTGACGCCGTAGGCGGACAGCAAATTGGCGCCGTGTCGAATCTCGTCCAGCGTGACACCCCAGCCGGCGCCGCCGAAGGCCTCGGCCATCACGCGCGACCGACCTGCCATGGCCGCGACCGACACGGCCGGCTTGACCTCGGCCGCCTGGACGGTTCGCGGCCGGGCGTAGCGAAATCCGTGATGATCAGTGCCCGGAATCGTGAGGTGGCGCAGACCGCGGAAGTAGTCGCCCTGCCGGGCCGGGTGGGAGACCACGTGCTCTTCGGTGTGACCCGTCCACTCCAGGCCGTGGCGTTGGCACCACGCGCTGATCTGGGCAAACCAGGCCTCCTCGTACAGCGCGGCCACGGTGTCGTAAAAGTCGCAGCGGACCTTGACGGTGTTGTTGCCACCCCGCAGCACGAGCAGCGGGAGTGAGGTCAGCAGGTCGTATCCCTTGTCCTCCTCGAACCGGGCCGGAAGGTCGTCGGTCCAGGGCATTGGCTCGGCGGTGACGTACGGCTCGTCGAAAAAGACGCCGGGAATACCATCGCCAAATGCATCCGCGTGGCGCTCGGCGTAGCGTTCGTAGGCGGCGTCCAGGAAGCCCTTGACCGTTGCGGGGCGCAGGTAGTCGATCCGATCGTCAATGGTGCGAACGGAGAAAGCGAACACACGCCAGGCGCCCTCGGGGCACTCCCAGGTGTTCAGCTTGGTCACGTCCACCAGCGTTTCGGGATCCAGATCGCCATCCGCGTCAAGCCGGGCGGCCACCTGGACCAGCGGCGTCCCGGTTGGGTAGCGGCCTTCCAGCCCGACCTCAGCCGGACCCTCGACCTCGAGGATCAGGCGCGTGAGGGTCTTCGCGTGGTGCTCGCTGCCCTGGGCCAGGACGGCGGACTCGGTCTGACCGTTGCGGCCGCCGGGCGAACCCGCGGCTCCGCTGGGCCAAGCGTATTCGTCGTAGATCCAGGTCTTGAGACCGGCGTCGCGCCCCTTACGGACGGCAAAGTCGACTGCGTCCCACCACCGCTCGCCAAAGTAGGGGGTTTGCAGGCTCTCGCGGGCGTGCATGAACACGCCGCCGATGCCCTTGTCCGCGAACTCCTTGATCTGTCGCCCAAGCTCGGCTTCGTGCAGCCGGCCGTTCCAAAACCAGAGCGCCAGCGGCGCATACTCGGGATCGGGCTGGACAAAGGCCGCTCGCAAACGGTCAAGTGCTCGGCTCACAGTGGTTCAGTCCTGACAGGGGGAGCGCAGGCAGCGCGCACGGGCTGGTGATCGTCGGTGCCGACGCGGATTCAAAGGCGCGCCGTGCCGGTTGTGGGTGCTCGGAAGATCGTGCCGCAGCGGCACGAGGCGCCAATTATAAGAAAATGTGCCAAATTACGCCAAATTGCTTGACATAACAGGCGTTCTGGCGCTCATCGGACAAGTCGCTCAGGTCGACGCCGCCAGCCCTCAGGGAGCCTGCCGGAGGCCAAGGGCCCAACAGCCGTTCTACGGATTGGGCGGCTGGGTTCGCGCCGGACCTCGCCGCGCTGGTTTATTCCACCGGCCAGCCGTCGGGGACGTCGTTGGCGTCCAGGGCGGACTGAATGGCGGCCGCGGCATCGGCGGTCACCCAGCCGGTCCAGATGCCGGGGTTGCTCTTCAGCCACCAGAGGGCGGCGTCGTTGGTGCTGGCGCCGTCGTTTTCCCGCTGCCATTGGGCAATCGCGCTGTAGACCTCAATGTTGAGGCCCCAGGCTCTCAGCATTTCCACCACGTCGGGCGCGCCGGCGAGAATGTCGGGATGCACGGCGATCAGGATCGTGGCGTCTTCGTACGCGCACGCCTTGGTGGTGAACCAGCATTCGTCGCTGTACTCGGGCTCCTTCAGCCGCACCAGGTCCAACACCAGCGATGGATCGTTTGTTCCCCACTGGTAGCCGAGCCAGGGTTCGCGCCGCTCATACGCACCGTACAAGTCGGCGTTCGCGGCCGCGCCATCCCCCGGATTGACGATGTGTACATGATCTGAGAGACCATAGGCTTCAATCTGAGCGGCGTTTACTTCTTCGCAGGCCCAGCCGATGACACACGACACCAAGCGCGCCTTGTCGCCAGATTCCGTCGTCCGGAACAGCGCCTTGAATTCCTCTTCTTTTAAGTCCTCGACACTATCTAAATCCGGATACTCTTCCTGCAGGTAGGCCGGAATGACGAACGCGGATTGCCAGTCTTTGCCCAGGCTTTCGCCAATCGGCGTCACTTCACCGGCGGCCACTGCCTCTTCCCAGGCTTCGTCCTGGTTCGGCAGCCAGATCTCCATGGTGATATGGGTGTCACCACGACGCAGACCCTGGAACAGCGGTAGCGTGGCGCCGAACACTACGTCCGTCGGGTATCCATATCCCTTCTCAACGATATATTGAGCAATCCGATTTTGTATCTGGGCACTGGTCCAGTTGAGGTCGCTAAAGACGAGTTTCTGTTTTTCTCGAGGGGGCGGCTCAACGACTTTCTCGACAACAACTTCCTTGGTAATCACCTTCTCTACGATCTGCGTCTCCCCGCACGCGGCGGCAAGAACCCCGCCTGCAACGCCCATCGTCCCCAACTGCAGAATTCGCCGCCTGCTGACATGTTTCATAGAAAAACCTCCACTCCTCACGCGGCGATCTGAACGGCCGTCCATATTGCTGTCTGCCGCAAGCCGATCTTGCCAAACAAGACGAGCACTATGTCAGTACAGTCTTTGACTGATCAAAGCAACCGTGTCAAGTCCAAATGCAATTCGGCCCCGGCCTGTCTTGCCTCACGCATATTATCCAGGCGGCTATTTGAATCATCCGACGGATCGAAGCATCTCCTGCCGTCGGCGCGATACAGCTTGCGTGAGCCGGTCGATGATGATGGCCAGGAATACGATGGACAGTCCCGCAATCGCCCCGTTGCCCGGCTCGTTTTTTTGCAGCGCCCGCAGCACGTTGTCGCCCAGTCCGCCGGCGGCGACCATGCTGGCGATGGTGACCATGGACAGGGCCATCAGGGTGGTCTGATTGATTCCCGCCATGATTGTCGGCAGGGCCATTGGTATCTGAACTTTCGTCAGGATTTGCAACGGCGACGCGCCGAAGGACCGAACGGCCTCGATCGTCTCGCTGGGAACCTGGCGGATCCCCAGGCTCGTCAGGCGGATGACCGGCGGAATCGCGTAGATGATCGTGGCGAAGATTCCAGCTGGCTTCCCCAGGCCAAAGGCCAGGATGCCCGGCAGCAGATAGACGAAGCTGGGCATGGTTTGCATCGCATCCAGAATGGGCCGCATCAGGTTGTCGGCAAGCTGACTGCGCGAGCTCAGAATCCCCAGCGGCAAGCCGCCCATCACGGCAATAACCACCGCCACCACCATCAGCGCAATGGTGTCGATCATGTTTTCCCACAGGTCCATGAAGCCCACGAACAGCAGGGCGGCCGCCGTAAACCCCACCAGCCGCCAGCCACCGGCCGCAAAGGACAAGAAGGCGAGGCCGGTCACAATAGCCGGCCAGGGCACCCACTTGAGTCTGTTTTCAATCTGAACGAGCACCACGTCCACGGCTGCGCTGAGTCCGTCGAACAGCCAGCTGCCGTCCTTCGTTATGCGATCAACCGCATCGTCAATGGCGCCGCTGGTGACTTCGCGCACGGTGCGCTCCAGCGTGATGGAGCCGCCGCCCGTGGTTGGAATCTCGGACGTGGACACCGTCGTTGGGAATCCCATCTCCGTGCCCCACAGCAGCAAGCTCACGACTAGCACCAGGCCTACCAGCGCAAGCCCCGAGAGCCAGGCATAGTGACGCCGAATCACGGCGAGCGGCTTGCGCGATGATGCGGTCTTTCCGCCGGGTGGCGAGCCGTCGATCCCAGCCATGCCTACGTCCCCTGTCCGCCTTCGGCCATCCCCGCCAGCAACGCTCCCGGACGAATCTCGCCCAACAATGCTCGTGTGTCGTCAACCACGGCGATCGGATGCCGCGCCTGCGCCGCAATTGGAATGATGTCTTCGATGAGGGCATCGGGTGTCGTCGTCGTTGCAGGGTCCACATCCGCGCCATCCAGGGAGCTCCGCCGCTCGTCGATAAGCGCCATGACGCGGTCCTTCGTGAGCAGCCCTCGCAACGTGAAGTCGCGACCGATCAGAAACACGGCCTCCAGCTTGTGGCTGTCCATGATGTGTAACGCTGCGCGAGGCCCCTGTCGTTCATAAACGACCACATCGGACTCCTGCATAACGGCCTTGGCCTGGATGACTTTGGCTCGTGAGACGTCCTGCACGAATTCCGTCACATACTCGTCTGACGGCAGCGTGACGATCTCCTCCGGCGAGCCTTCCTGGATGATCTCCCCATCGCGCATGACGGCAATCCGATCGCCGATTTTCAGGGCTTCGTTCAGATCGTGCGTGATGAATACGATGGTCTTTTTCAGCTTGGTTTGCAGTGAGATAAGTTCGTCCTGCAGCTCCCGGCGTATGAGTGGATCAAGGCCACTGAACGGCTCGTCCATCAGCAGCATGTCGGGGTTGACCGCCAGCGCTCGCGCAAGGCCAACACGCTGCTGCATACCACCGCTCATCTCTCTCGGGCGATAGTTCTCCCAGCCACCGAGGCCCACGGTCTCGATGCTGTCCGCAGCCATTCGGTAGCGTGCTTCTTTGTCGATCCCCCGTATCTCAAGACCAAGGGCTACGTTGTCCAGCACGGAGCGATGCGGGAGCAGCCCATAGTTCTGAAACACCATCGCGATCTTCTGTCGACGGAACTGCATCAGTTGGCTCGTCGAGTAGGACAACACGTCCTCACCATCGATGGACACGCTGCCGCGCGTGGGTTCGACGAGCCTGATCAGGGCGCGCACCAAGGTCGACTTGCCGCTGCCCGAGAGCCCCATGACGACAAAGATTTGTCCCCGATCCACGCGGAACGACACGTTGCGCAGGCCGACAACGAGCCCAAGCTCGTCCTGAATCTCACTTCGAGACTTCGAGCTATAGGCGGGGTCCAGGGCGCGCTCCGGCTTGTTGCCAAAGACCTTCCAGAGTCCTTGAACATCTACCTGCGGCGCAGGCTCCTGCATTGTGGTCATTCTCGGGGTCTCGCCGTGCCGCTAGGCGTTTTCGTTAGCCAGCGTGGTCTCGGAGGCTCTGCCCGTCAGCATCACCGCGTCGCCGGTCGCATTCGGGGCCGAACCGGCCGCGCACGCCGCCCGCTCTCGCCTAGCCTGCATCTGACCACGGCCCCCACCCGACTGAGAACGAGGCGCTCCCCATAGTGCCCCACGCTTTCGCGGTTTTCATGGGTCGGTCGCGAATGTCGGCTGCGGGCAAGGCCGCGTGACAGAATCCATTTGAGCTTTCGGTCAACGGACGCAATCGAAATGACGGCGCTCCGCCGCGCATGACAGCTACCAGGCAGCCGGCTCCGCCGGACGACCGGGCTGTGCGGGCAATGGTGGACATGCTCGCCGACGACGATCCGGCTATTCGTGCACGAGTCGTCGCGCACCTTGCGCAAGCCGGCGAGCGCGCGGCAGCCGCACTGAGGGCGGCCCAAAGCACGACGTCGCATCCGCACCGCATCGAGGAAGCGCTGACTGCAGTCCACCGCGAATACGCGTTGGCGGAGCTCGACCGATTCCGCTCAATCGAACCGGCCGGGGCGGCTGAAACCGGGGCGCTGCTGGTCGCCCGGGTGCTGGATCCGAGCATTGACGCCGACGAAGTTCTTCGGTTTCTCGACAAGCTGGCGGACGTCGCGCCAGGCCCGCTGCGTGGTGACGATCCGGCGCGGGCGCTGCGGACGCTGGCAGTCTTCATGTACAGCGTCTGGGGGTTTGATGGCGCTCGCGCCGACTATCCGAACCCGGCCAACAGCCTGCTGGACCAGGTCGTTGCGCGCCGCACCGGGCTGCCCATCACGCTCGGCGTCGTCTACCTGGCGGTGGCCCAACGGGTTGGGATGCCTCTGGAAGGCGTGGGGTTGCCGGCGCACTTCGTGCTGCGCCATCCCGACGTCACGGATCAACCGTATCTCGACCCGTTCAACCGCGCCCGGTTGCTCAACCAGAGCGAATGCGAGGAGATCGTCCAGACCCATGGGTTCACGTTTGAGCCCCGGCATCTGGCTGCCGTCAGTCCGCAGGAGATCGCCGCGCGTATCTGTCGAAACCTCATCCTGGCTTATCGGCGCCAGCAGGATGTCGAGCGGGAGGATCTGGCCCGCGACGCGCATCGCCGGTTGCGCCCCGGCCAGGACATGCTGACGGTATGAAGATCCCGAGCGCTGATGGCACAACGCTGATCGCGGACATCCGCTGAACGACCGACCGCCGCCCCGCGCCGGTTTTCACGACTGGCAACTCGGCTTAATCGAGATCCAGCGCGTGTACGCGGCGCTGGACGTCGGTTGCGGCGAAGGGCGGATGACGGAAGCCCTGCGTACACAGGCCGCGCCTGGCGCCTGGATCGTGGCCCTTGACATGCAGCCGGACGCGGTGGCCATCACGCGGGCACGGCACGCGGTGGACGGAATACGTGCCAGCATCGAATCACTGCCCCTGAGCTCCGGGCAGTTCGAACTCGTAACTGCCGGGCACGTGCTGCCGTCCACGGCAGACGTCCCGCGCGCCGTACGCGAGCTGCGCCGCGTGCTGTCCCCGGGCGGCGTCCTGCTCGCCGGCGCCGACAGCGAGTCGTCAGGCCGGCGACTGCTGGCGTGGCACGTGGAGGCCTGCAAGCGGGCCGGCTTGACCGATCAGGCCAGGCGAGCCGCCATACCGTCGGCCCGCAGCCGATTCACGTTGGAGAACGGAGGCAGAGCGCTATCACGGGCGTTCGGTTCCGTGGAGGTGAAGGTCCGTGACGAGGCGCTGGTTCTGGCTTCGGTCGACGACCTTCTCCGGCTGTATGGGGATGGACTCCACCTACGGGGAGCGACTTCGTTAGAAGGTCCGGGCGACGCCGACGTGCTGGCGATCAGGCTCAAACCCCACTTGAGGGACATCGCGTCTGCGGCCGTCGAGCCGGATGGCCGCTTGATCGTGCCTCGCCGTTCCGGCTGTTTCGTCTGTCGGATGCCGAAGTTGTTGACCCGGCAGCCGCCAGCGTAGTCTCACCCGAAAGGAGGCGTCGAGCATGTCAGACACAGCAACGAGCGGGATTGGACAAGCGTGCCGAGGACTGGCGGGATTGGCCACGCTCGCGGTCCTGATCACGACGGTGATTGTCACGATTCTGGGAATTGTCGGCGTCGTCGACATGGACTGGATCGTTGCCGATGGGACCGTCAGCTTCGCCTACATCGTCGGGATCGGGGCCGTCGCGCTGAGTCCGCTCATCGCAGTCGGCATTGTGGCGATCAGCTTGGGTAACGCGATTGGAATCGTGGCCGTCGCCGCCGGATATGCCGGTGGCATCATCGCCATCTCCGGTGACTACGCCAGCGGCATCATCGCCATCAGCGCCGGCGGCCGGGCCAACGGCATGCTGATCGGCATCGGCGATGAAGCGCGCGGCCTCATTGCCATCGCCTACTCGGGCCGCAAAACCGGGCCATTCGCGAGCTGGCCAGCCTGGCCTGGCGGCGAGTCGTCGTCCGACTGACCCGAGGCAGCAGCGACGCGTCTCGGGGGCCGCCCCCCCCGCCCCCCGCCCCACCACCCCCCCCCCCGCCGGGTGGGCTGTTAAAAAGAGAGCGCCCCACGCGAGGATGGGGATGTGGGGGTGGGGGGGTGGGGGTGTT
>VXPS01000020.1:23054-27860 GCA_009839425.1 Chloroflexota bacterium | reverse complement strand
TCGGAACTGATTCGCCAGATCACTCCACTACCCTCAACCAGGTACGCGGGCCCGCCCGGCCCCAGCGCAATGACCACCGACGTGAACAGCGGAACGTCACGGGCCAAGTCACCGGATTGTCCATGGCCGAGCGGGTTGCCGGTAATGATCTGCGCGTACCCGCCTGGATCGATTCGGACAATCTGACCGCTGCCGCTCGCCACAACATAGACGGCGCCTACCGCGTCAGTGGCAACCCCGATCGGCGCATCCAGCACGATCTCGCGGGCTGGACCTTCCGCAGGCGCCCCTGACCGGCCGGATCCGGCCAGTGTGTCAATCACACCGTCGGAACCAATCCGGCGAACGACGCCCGCGTGGAGCTGAGTGACGAGCGCCGAGCCGTCGGCATTGAGTGCCACGCGCTGCGGAAACCCGAGAGCGGCTTCAGCGGCCTGACCACCGTCGCCTCCGCTGCCGTCCACACCGATTCCCGCATAGGCGTAAATGAGGCCATCCGGGCGGATGACACGCACTCGGTGAACCGGCCCGTCCACCACAAAGAGAGATCCGTCAGATCCCAACGCCAGGCCAATAGGCTCGGTGAACTGGGCGTCGCGGGCAGGACCGCCATCACCGCCAACGCCGGGCTGCGAACCGCCGGCAAACGTAGTGATGATGCCGTCCGGGTCGATTTTGCGTATCCGGAAATTGCCGGAGTCAGCCACATAGATCGATCCGTTCGAATCGACCACGAGTGCTGATGGGCGGTTGAGTTGGGCCGCAACGGCGGCCAGGCCGTCGCCGGCGCTCCCCGAGGCGCCGGTCCCGGCGATGACGCGCACCACGCCATCAGGGTCAAGACGGCGGATTCGATGGTTGCCCGTGTCGGCAATCAGCAGACGACCGATGCCGTCGATGGCGATGCCTCGCGGCGATGCCAAGGCGGCACTGAGTCGAAATTCTCCGTCCGCGGCATTGCCGGATTCACCTGTGCCGGCAAAAACCTCGGCCACGAGGTCGCCTGCAAGCGGCGCGCCGCTTGGGAGGGCGGATGCAGGAGGCACAAAGACGACCGGCGCGGGTTGCGTGCCGACCAGTTGAGTATCTGGTGTCCGGGATGACGACGGGTCCGCTCCAGACTGTGGCGCCGGTACCAGCGCACGAATCCGTCGCGCGCTCTGCTCCACAATGAGCAGACGACCATCGAGAGTCGGCGTGATGGCGAGCGGGAGCGTCAGTCGCGACTCCAAGGCTGGTCCGCCGGATTCAACTCGGCCTCCCACCAGCCCGGCGACCGTCTGCATGGTGCCGTCTGGGTGAATCCGGCGGATGCGGCGGTTGTTCCAGTCAGCAATGAAAACCGCGCCGATGGCGTCCACAACCACGCTTTGCGGTCCGTGGAGTTCAGCAGCCGTGGCCGGACCGCCGTCACCGGCTCCACCCGGTAGCCCGGTACCGGCTATCGTGTCGATCACACCGTTAGTGGAGACCCGGCGAACTCGGTTACCGGTCAGTTCGGCAATCAGCAGATTGCCTTGACCATCCACATCCACGTCCACGGGCTGATTGAGTGTCGCGGAAAGCGCGGGTCCGCCGTCGCCGTCACTGCCTGGGACGCCCGTACCGGCAACTGTGGTCAGGTTGCCGCGGGTATCAATTCGGCGGACACGGTTGGCCGCCCGTTCAGCGATGAAGAGGTTACCGTCGCCGTCGATCGCCATGCCCTCGTTGCCCGCGGTTCTGGCAAAAGCGGCCGGCCCTCCGTCGCCTTCCAGGCCCGCGTGCCCGTCTCCGAGAACCGTCGACACCAACCCTGACGCATCGATACGGCGCACTCGATCAAGTTCGGAGACGAAAAGCGTGCCGGCCTGGTCGACCAGCAGCCGGCTCGGGTCGGTGAAGTCCGCCGCCAGCGCGGGGCCGCCGTCCCCTCCGTAGCCACGGACTCCGGTTCCGGCTAGCGCCTCGATCACGCCGTCGGCGCGGATGCGCCGAATGCGACTGGCGCTGGGATCGGATACATAGACCACGCCGTCCGAGCCGACCACGACGCCGCCCACGCTGCGGAACTGCGCCGCCAGCGCGGGACCGCCGTCGCCCCCATTGCCGATTTCCCCGGTACCCGCGAAGTCCGAAAGAAGCGCCGGCAGCCGAACTGGCGGCGGCAGAGGCTGTGGAGCGGGCGCCAGGTAGGGAGGCGGGGTGCGCAGAGCGCCGGGATCGGCGGTCGGCGACGACTCGGCGCCAAAGCCGCCAATCTCGCAGGCCGTGGTCGCGGTGGCCGCGGCCAGGACGCTCAATGCGCGGCGACGGGAAATCGAGCCGGTCACCCCGCTAGCTCGCATCGCCTCGCATCACGATCAGCAGGGTTCGCAAGAGAATGCGCAAATCGAAGAGCAGGGACCAGTTTTCCACGTAATACAAGTCGTAGCGGGTGCGCTCCGCAATCGACGAGTCGCCGCGCATGCCGTTTACCTGCGCCCATCCCGTTACCCCCGCGCGCTCACGGTGCCGGACCATGTAGCGCGAGAACTCGCTGCGGAACCTGCTCACGTAGTCGGGCTGCTCAGGGCGCGGCCCGACCAGGCTCATATCGCCGCGGATCACGTTTAAGAGCTGGGGCAATTCGTCAATCCAATAGCGCCGGAGCAACCGTCCGACGCGCGTCTGTCGAGGGTCATTGGCTACGGTCCAGGTCTGCCCGTACTCATCGGCACCGCTGACCATGGTGCGAAACTTCACGATGGGAAACGGCCGCCCGTCCCGTCCGACGCGCGTCTGCACGTAGAACGCGGGTCCCTTGGAGTCTAGCTTGATGATGACGGCGATGAGCAGCATTGGCGCCGACGTCAACACCAACACGATGGTGGCCACCACCAGATCGAGAGTGCGTTTGGCGAAGCGGCTGAGACCCCGCAGACGCACCTCGTTGACGGCGATGAGGGGAAGTCCCCCAACGCCGCCTTCGACCACCGGTGACACCATGAGCTGAAAGAGATCGGGTAGCAACCAGACATCGGCATAAGACGCCTCGACATCGGCCAGGATTGCCAGCAGGTCGTCGTGGGACAACGATGGGATAGCCACCACAACTTTGTCGATCTCGTGCTCCGCGATCAGGTCCGACAACGCGGCCGATGTGCCCAGAACCGGTAAGTCCAGGTCGCCGAGGGACACCTGGGACTCGAAATCGTCTAGGAACCCGACCAATTGATAGCGGCGGCTCGGATCTCGCAGCAAGCGTCCGCCCACCTCGCGCCCTTCGGTTCCGGCCCCGACGACCAGCACACGCTGGACGCCAATGCCGCGTTGCGCCAGCAGGCGCAGGCCCATGGCCAGCAGCGAGCGGCCCGTGGCGACAAAGACGATCCCAAGCAGCCATGCGATGAGCATCACGTTGCGCACAGGTTCCAAACGGTCGGTGAAGATGAAAAACGTGGCCGCCACAGCAAGAAGCGATCCAATCGTTACCATGCCGGCGCTGCGCGCCACCCGGTCCACGGGCCCGGCGGTTCGAAATCGCGAGTACATCCCCAGCGATAGGCCACCGATCACGGTGGCGATCCCGAACACGACGGTAACCGGCGCCAGGAATAAGAAGCGGTTGGGCGGCGTACCTTCAAACCAGCCGAAGCGATAGCGCATGTAGTAGGCCGCGACGAGCGCAAGCCCGACAGCGACGACGTCCGCCGCGAGCGAAAACGTAGAGACGAGACCGCCCCAATTGCGCCGCGCCCATGTGATCATTCCGCGCCGCCCGTTTCCCTTGGTCGCCAAGCCGCGAGCGACCGCGACACTGCGCCACAGCCGAGGATGAGGATTCCGCCCAGGACCACGGCGCGGAGCGGCCAGGGGTCGCGGCCATGGTGCTTCGAGTAGTAGCGCCACATCGACCGGTAAAACTCGAATCGGGTTCGGATCGGCCGCTGGCGCGACGATTGGCGCTTCCGGTGCCACACACGCACCGTCGGGATGTATAGCGTGTGCCAGCCGGCATCAGCGAGTCGCCGCTGCAGGTCCAGATCGTCGCCGTACATAAAGAACCGGGGGTCAAATCCGCCTACGGCCGCAAACGCCTGGCGGCGGACCATCAGGCAGGCACCAGACACAGCGTCAATTTCGGTCACGGCTGTGGACAACGACTCCTTGGGGTTGTACGGCTTGGCGACGCCTCGTCGCAGTATGCGTGGCGATCCCAGGAAGCGGTGCAAAGCGTTCGCCGGGCGCGGAAAGTTCCGGCGACCGGCGGGATCCAGCGATCCGTCGCTAAGCGTCAGCCTGGGCCCTGCCGCAGCGGCCTTCGGGCGGCAATCGAGTTCCTTGGCCATCAGCGCAATGGAATCCGGCTCAGGCTCGGTATCAGGGTTCAGAAACAGGATCAAGGGCGCGGTCGTGACGGTGGCCCCGATGTTGTTCGCGGCTCCGAATCCCAGATCAGGGGAGCCGCGAATCGCTCGGACGTCGTCTCGAGCCTGCAGCATGGCCCATGTGTCGTCGCCGAAGCCGTTGTCCACCACAACAACCTCGAGCGTCAGCCAGCCGGCCGCCGCCGCCAGTCGGTCCAAACACCGCGCCAGGAGGTCGCGTACGTTGAACGTGGTGATCACGACGGCTACGTCAACAGCGGCTTCGGTCATCATGGCCGCCGTCGGGACAGACCCGCCACGAAGCCGGCCATCTTGGCCAGGTCGCCAACAATCCGTAGCGGCGGCCCCCCCCCCCCCCCCACCCGGGGAGGGGGGGCGGGGGCGGAGGGAGCCCCCAACCCTAAGAGCCCCAGAAGACACAGGCGGGTGATTTAGCTACGAAAAACCCACAAATAAC
>VXPS01000020.1:0-23044 GCA_009839425.1 Chloroflexota bacterium | reverse complement strand
CTCAGGTAGATGCCGGCCAACACAACCAACAATGCCCGGGCCGCCAGGGACGGATGTTGCAGCAGCCCCAGGCCTAGCGCGTAAGCGCCATATCGCAGCGCGTGCCGCTGCCGAAGCATTCCGGCATGGCCATCGCCGGCGGCGTAGAGAAAGTATTGCCGAAAGAATGCGATCACCGTGGAACGCGGGCGAATGCCAACGTCGGCGCCCGGGGCATGTCGAAACCAGCCACCCAAGCGCCAGATCGCACGGTCGAGCCACAGATCTTCGCCGTGGGTCAGCCACTCCGGATAGCCGCCGACGCGCTCCAGCCATTCGCGGCGGAACAGCGCCGATCCGCTGCTGGGCGGATAGCGTGACGGGTCGATCTGCGGCGCCAGCGGCAGCGCCACCGCGCCCAATGCCGCCTCGAACGTCGTCTGCGGTGCCGCCAGGATGTACCCGTACGATCCGGCGGCCAGCGGCTCGTCCTGCACTGCCGCAACAAGAGACGCCAGCCAGTCGGGAGATCGCCGGAGTCCCGCGTCGGTCACCGCCACGAGCGGCGCATCGGTCTCGGCGATGGCGCGATTGCGTCCCGCGGAAATGTTTGACCCGGGCGCCCGCAGCAGCGTAAATCGAGAATCCCCTTCAGCTGCCTCCGACAATGCCTCCAAAGTGCCGTCATCAGATCCGCCATCCACAATCACGATGTCGTCGGCTGCCAGAGACTGCTCCCGGAGGCTCGACACCAGCGCCGCCGCGTCTGACACTTCGTTCTTCACGGTGGCGCAGACCGCGACCTTCACGACGCCGCTCCGGCTGCCGCCGGCTCGTGCAGGCCGGCATACGCATCCAGCATCAGTTGACCCACAGCTGCGGCGTCGTGTTCGCCCTTAACGAACGCGAATCCAGCCTCCGCCGCCTGCGCATAGGCCGCTGGGTCGGTGGCTAGGGTCGTCACGTCTTCCACGAATTCGTCCGGTCCGCTCGGCAACGCCACGCCGATCCGGCCGCGTGCTGGCAGCCCAACGTATCCCTGCGCTCGGGCCACCACCGGCCGACCCGCTGCCAGGGCCGACAGGACTTTGTACGGCGCGCCCGCTGCGACCGACGTTGGCGAAACGGCGAGCCAGCTACGCCGATACTCCCGATCGATGTCGTCCACGATCCCTCCCAGGGTGGCTCCTACGGGAGCGATCGGGCGCAGGCCCTCCGACTGCGGACCAACAACTCGCAGTTCGGCGCGCGGAAGCCGTCGCGCAACAGCTGGCCAAACCCGACCAAAGAGCCACTCCGCCGCCATGATGTTCGGTCGGTAGGCAAAGTTCGCCGCAAAGAGAACGCTTGGGTGCGCGGCTTGGCCGTCCCTGCCCGGCTCGGCCTCACCGGCCCGAACTGGATGAGGGATGTATGCCGGCGTCTTGGCGCCCAATGCGGCCAGGCCCGCCCTGTCGTCGGGCGACGACGCAATAGCGAGATCGACCGTTTGCGCGACCCAGGATTCCACTCGGCGCAGCAGACCCGCCTGCCGCCGGGCCCATAGAGCGCGCGGAGTCTTGCTCGCCCCCGCCAGCATCCGCTGCAGCAGCCACTCGATGTTGTGCGCGTCATAGACCACCCGCGGTCGTCCGGACGCGAGCGACGACGCAGTCCGTGCGTCGTGAATCAGCGGCGCCAACTGGGCTTGAGCCACGTGCACCGCGTGATATTCGCCACTGCTCAGAAGCATCTGGGCACGACCGCGCAGGATGCGGGATCCGTTCCGAATCAGCAGATCCGGAACGCCACCGCGCCAGCCGCCCCGGAGGCGCCGCCACAGCTTTGGCGGAGCCGCGCGAACTTGGATCACCCGGCCAATGCACGAGGGGGCTGGCACCGGCGGCGCCCCGGGCCGATCGAGCGTCACCAGGTCCACCCGGTGCTCGCTGGCCAGCGCTTCCAGAAGCAGACCGTTCCGAATCGCCGCGCCGTGCGTTGCCGGCCACGGTGGCGTCGACGTGATCGCCAGGATGTTCACGCGTGGGCCTCGTACACCGCCAGGGTGTCGCGCGCCGTGCGCTCCCAGCTGAACTCCGCGGCCCGAGCACGGCCTCGAGCGCCCAGCGAGGCACACAATCCCTCGTCGTCGGCCAGTTGATCGATGGCTGCGGTCCAACCCTCGACATCATTGGGTTCGATCAGCAGCGCGTCCTCGCCGACCACTTCCGGCACGGTGCCCACCTTGGCCGCGATTACAGGCGTCCCACATGTCATGGCCTCCACCGCTGGCAGGCCGAATCCTTCGTCGAGCGAAGGCATAAGCACAAACGCCGCCTGGGTCAGGAGACGAACGAGCATCTCGTCGCTCACCCGCCCCAGAAAGCGCACAGACTCGGTTCGCGGTTCGGTTCGTACGGCGCGGATGATCTCTGCCCCCCGGTAGCCAAGTGATCCGGCAACCAATAGTGTTCCCGGACCGGCGAATTTCGACGCACCGAAAGCACGTGCCGCCAGCTCGACGTTCTTGCGCGGCTGAATCGTCCCAACCATCAGCGCAAACGGTCCTGGCCATACCCGACGGTCCCACGCGCGGTCGGCCGCCGACAGCCCTGGCGCGTTTGGAATAACCGTGAGGCGAGCCGCATCCACCAGACCGCGTTCCAGGATCGCCGCACGCACATGTTCGGAAAGAACGATCACAGCTCGTGCCCGCCGCCAACTCCGAACGGCCCCTTCATAGTGCCGCCGACTTGCCTCGGCGTGGGTTTCCGGATGTGTGAGAAACGAAATGTCGTGAACGGTTACGACTGCGGAGGCCCTAACGCCCTGGGGAATCCCGTGATCGGGATAGTGCACGAGATCCGTCCCGCGTAAAGCGCCCGGTAGCAGGTACCGTTCAAGCCGCCCGCGAACTGGGGCGAACGCCGTGCGCACGGGAAGCGACGGCCTGCTCGGGAGCCCCCCTCGTCGGTCCACCAGCAACTCGATGTCGATGCCAACCTGCGGCAGCGCTGCCAGCGCCTCCTGCAACTGCCAGATATACCGACCAATGCCCGCCCGATCATGCCGCAGCATCCGCCCGTCCAGTGCCACCGTCCTCATGCGGGACTCGACGCGGTCCGAGACGCGTGAGCTACGACGAGGCCGACAAGCCCACCCACGAGAAACACCACATGCGGAAAGCTCACGATGTGATGATCGAACACGCCGGCCACGGCAAACGCAGTCAGCGATGCAAGCAGCGGCCGCAACGCCGGATCTACTGCGGCGGTCTTCACGGCCGCCTGAGCCGAGCCGCAGAGCAGAGCCAGGTGCGTCAGCGCTGCAAACACGCCCGCGCGCTCCGCCAGCCACAGCCACGCATTCGAAACCCCGGCAAAAATGTCCGGATGCGGCGCGTCGCCATACCCCACGCCCAACAGCGGGAACCGGCCGATGACGCGAAATGCCTCTCGAATCTCGCCGAGCCGCAGCGCCGCCGAACGATCCTCGCCCAGCAAGCCCTGGCGAATTCGCTCGAAGGGTTCCAATGGTGCGGTCGCAACCGCTAAGCCCAGCACCGCGGCCGCCGCGGCCGCCAGGCGCGGTCGCACCAGCGCCAGCCACACCAGCAGACCGGCGGCGCAAGCAATCCAGCTTGCTCGGGAAACGGTCAACGCCAGGGCTCCACCGATCAGCGCTACGGCGGCCAGTCCCAGCGCGCTGCGCCGCTGGCCGCTGCCAATCCACGTCAACCCAAACGGCAATGCCGCCGCCAGAGTGACGCCCAAGACGTTCGGATCGACCAGCAGCCCCGTGGCTCGCGGCGTGACCTGGTCTGGTAGAAATCGCGCCACGCCCGTGGTCGGGTACCCCGCCGTTCCCAGCGACTCAAGAAACTGGATTCCCGCCGCCCCCGCCAGGTGCAGCACGATGGCAGCGCCCGCCTGCACCGCGGCCGCCACCGTGATGAGAGCGCTAAGGGCCCCCAGCGAGCGCGCCCCCTGCCACCACACCGCAGCCACCGCTGGAGCCAGAGCATAGAGCGACATCTTCATGGCCAACTGCGCCCCCTCGCCGTCGCTCAACGCGCCGAAGGCTGCCGCGCCGGCCGCCAGGGGCAGGGTCGCCCCCAGCGCTACGACTATCAGGAGCCATCGAGGGATCTGGTTCCATCTGCGCCGCGACGCCGGCCGGCCCCCAATAGCTCGAATCGCGGTACTCGCCACCGTCGCCGCCACGATCAGGTCCAAGACTGGCGGCTGCACGCCGAACCGCTGCGGCACCACAAGAAAGGGTGCCAGCATGGCAACCGCCAGCGCCGCCCCCAGGCCCCAGGCTGGTCTCGCCAGGCCCAGGGCAACGCCCAACGCGGCAACCCCTCCCGCCAGCGCTGCCGGAGGCGTGCGAGCGCCCGCGAGTACGCCGGCCAGGACCGCGGCCGCGGCCAGCGCCGCGAGCATCGGCAGCGGTGTGGCTGCGCCGGACTGCCTGGCCGTGGTCACCGCATGTGCGCGTACGAACCCGGGCGGCCGCTACCCGTTGTCCGTGTCGGCGTCTCCGGCCTTGGCGGCCCCTTCACGGGCCTTCCAGGCCTCATAAGAAGCCTGGTCCACCAACTCGCCGCCCTCAATGGTGTAGTCGCCGGTATAGGCCCGGCCCGCATCGAACACCAGGTACAGATTGATCGTTCGAAAGCTCTTGGCCCCAATGATGTCCTTGTTCGTCGTGTAGTGCGACGCCCCGTCGCCGGGCCCGTCAAACTCCGGCGAAAGGTCGGCGTTCGGGTCCACACGAACGTCAATGATCTCGTCCGCGTACTTGCTCTTCACATAGAAGTGCCACGCGGTGTCGACAGGTTCCTTCGATTCGCCGTCACCGCCGCCGAAGAGTCGCCGAAAAAACCCCATCGTCGTCCTCCACCTGCGTCATCGCTCAAGTAAGGCGTCGATGTAAGCGTCTGCCACGCGGCGTGAGCGCTGGCGGCGCGACCGCTTGCTCCAGGCCCGGGGCATATGCGCAATTGACGCCATCTGGCCCGCCAGCGTGGCGCGCGCCGCTCGTCCCTGAATCGCGCGCAGCGCCGCACCCATCAGTTTAAGCTGCGCCCAGGCAATTCGCCACCAACCGCGCCGCCACAAGAAGCCGGGCATGTTCATCACCGCCACCAGCGGTCGATTGCGCGCCACCAGGTAACTCGCGATTGGGCCGCCCGCCGTGGCGCTCAGACGGTGAAGCACCACCGCGTCCGGAACATAGCGACAGCGATGGCCCGCCATTTGCGCTCGCCAGTCAAGATCGACGTCCTCGCAGTACATCACCAGGTCTTCGTCAAAGACTCCAACGTCGTCAAACAGCTCGCGCCGATAGGCCGACGCCGCCGCGCAGGCGCCAAAGACTTCGCACGGCTCCCGGTAGATCGGACTGTCCGGCTGCCAGACCCCGCGATTGGCCGGCAGCCCGTTGCGCCCGAACGTGTCGCCCGCGGCGTGCAGGCGGGACGGATCGTCGTACAACAGGATTCGCGAAGCCAGGAAACTGGCGTCCGGCGCCGTCCCGAACTCCCGGTCCAGCGCCGCCAGCCATCCGGGCTCCGGCACGGCGTCGTTGTTCAGGAGTGCTATGAACTTCCCGCGCGCGACCTCGATGCCTCGATTGAGCGCCGCCGCAAGCCCTCGCTGACTCGGGAGTTCCACCACCCGGTCGTCGGGCCGCTGCGCTTGCATCCACACCACCGTGTCGTCGTCCGAACCATCGTCCACCACCACCACTTCAAAGTCCCGCAGCACCTGCCCGTCCAGGCCGTCCAGCGCCTCCGCCAGCAGGTGCCGCCCGTTCCAGGTCGGAATCAGCACCGACCAGCGCGGCGCACCTGCGTCATCGCCGGCCGGCACCTACAAGGCCATTTCGCGGATGTGCGCCGTCAGTGCCTCACCCCAGGGACGCAGCGTCACGCCCACGGCTCGCGCCGTCTCGTTGGCGAGCTCCGCATTCGCCGGTACTGCCGCCGCGCGCGGAAACTCGCTGGCGCTGATCTCCTCCAGCTGAACGTCTCGGCGGTCGAGTCCGGTCAGAAATGCCGCCGCCCAGCCATACCAACTGGTCGCCCCCTCGTTCACCAGGTGATGCACGCCAAACGCCTCGGTTTCGGCCAGCTCCAGGATCGCCGCTGCCAGGTCGCCGGCATTCGTCGGATTGGCCACCTGGTCGCCCACGTACCGCAGCGGACCGTCCGACGCATCCACGTTCGTCAGTCGGCTTAGGAAGTTTCGACCCCACCGGCTGTACAGCCAGCTCGTTCGCACCACGTACAGCCGCTCCAGGACCTGGCGGGCCGCCCGTTCGCCATGCAGCTTCGTCCAGCCGTAGGCGCTCAATGGCGCCGGGTCGTCGTACTCCAGGTACGGACCGAGCTTCCTGCCGTCAAATACAAAATTCGTGCTCACGTACACCATCTGGGCGCCGGCGCGCTCGGCTGCCCGCGCGACGTTCCACGTTCCCACGGCATTGATTCGGTATGCCTCCGCTCGGTCCGCCTCGCAGCCGTCCACGTTCGTGGCTGCCGCCGCGTGGATGATCAGCCGCGGCGAGATCTCCCCCAGCGTTCGCTCCACCAGCGAAGCGTTTGTTATGTCGAGTTGCGACCGGTTCAACGTGACCGCCGTCTGTCCGTCCAGCCGCCGCGCCAATTCGATTCCCAACTGACCGCCGGCGCCCGTCACCACCGTCGCCTCGGCCACTCTACGACTCGGAGTCTTCGGGCCCTGAATCGGCGTACATCAGCCAGACCGCGAACGCCGCCGTCACCACGGCCACCGCCGCCAGGCCCGCGTATTGCGCGACGGACAGGGCTCGTCCGGCCGACACCAGGAAAACCAGGGTAGTCAGAACAGCCGCCAAGACTAGAAATGCAGTCACGGCGGGGCGGCGGAAAAATGTCAATCGGGAGCGCAGAAAATCACCGTCCAGGCTGCGTATCCGGTGCGCGTACCCCGGAGGGCTATCATACCAGCGTGGCACTTCGGCCCTTGGCCGCTACACAAGGTTGCAAAGTCTCGATGCCGCCGACGTTGCTTCCCGCCCACCGCGTGTTCATCTGGACCATCGGCTGCCAGATGAATCGCGCCGACGGCGAACGAATTCAGCGCGAACTCCAGCGCGCCGGGCATGCATCCGCCGACACGCTGGCCGACGCCACTGCGGTCGTGGTCAACGGCTGCGCCGTGCGGGACAACGCCGACCGCAAGGTCTGGGGCATGTTGGGCATGCTCAAGGGTCTCAAGAAATCCAAGCCCCACCTCGTCGTCGGCCTCACCGGCTGCACCGTCCACGCCGGCGAAGACGAGCTGGCGCCCCACCTCGCTCCCGTGGACGTGCTGTTCGACACCCTGAACGCCGAGCCCTTGCTCGCTCGGCTGGCGCGCTCAGCACCCGCCGACGTGCCCGCCTACGAGGATGTCGAGGCCCAACCCGCCCCCGGTGCCGGCGCCGTCTCCCGCTTCGTCAATGTCATCTATGGCTGCGACAAGCGCTGTACCTATTGCATCGTGCCGTTTCGGCGCGGCGCCCAGCGCAGCCGGCCGATCGCTGAGATCCTCGACGAGGTCCGCCGTTTCCGCGACGAAGGTGCGCGCGAAATCATCCTGCTCGGCCAGATCGTCAACGCCTACGGCTTTGACCTCGACGGAACCGCCCTGCCCGACGTTCTGGAAGCCGTCGACGGCATCGAAGGCATCGAGCGCATGCGCTTCACCACCGCCCACCCGCGCTACATGACCAAGTCGCTGGCGGAAGCCATGCGCGACATCTCCGGCGTCTGCGAAGAAATCAATCTCCCCGTCCAGTCCGGCGACGACTGGGTCCTTAAGCGCATGGCGCGCGGTTACAGCGCCGCCTTCTATCGCGACACTATCGCCATGCTGCGCGCCACCGTGCCCGGCGTCGCGCTCACCACCGACATCATCGTCGGATTCTGCGGCGAGCGGGAGGAACACTTTCGCAACTCGCTCCGGCTCGTGCGCGACCTGCGCTTCGACCAGGTCCACGTCGCCGCCTTTTCGCCCCGGCGTGGCACCGTGGCCGCCGAGTGGCCCGACGACGTGCCGCAGGCTGAGAAGCTGCGCCGCCTCCACCGCATCGAGCGCGAACAAACGGTCATCGCTGAAGACATTAACCGCGCGTACCTCGGCCAACGACCCGAGGTGATGATCGAGGAACTCACACCGGGCAAAGGTGATCGGGACGAACCCCGCTGGCGCGGCCGCACGCGTTCCAACAAGCTGGTCTTTATCCCGGATCATCCCCAGCTGGCGCCCGGCAATTCGCATGCGGTCCGGATCATGGCGGCAACGCCGTGGTCGCTTCGGGGCTCGGTAACCGCTGAACCCCTCGTCTGACGTCCACGTGCGCCGGCCACAGCGGCGCGGCACGTCGCGACGTGCATTCCTCGCCGGCACCGCGGCAGCGGTGCTCACCGCGGCCTGCGGAGAGACCGCCCCGTCCTCCGTCACGGTATCGGCGCGACCGTATTGGGAACCCGCCCTCACGGTTGCCACCGACTCGCTCGACGTGGTGCGCACGCTGGAACTCAACATCCGCGAACTGGCCACGGGATCCCAAAGTCCCGAGCAGTTCGCGGCCGCCGCTCAGGCTCGATTCGAGGCGATCGGCGCCCTGGGCCAGGCTCTCGTCCCCCTCAGCCCTCCGGCGTCCGGCGCTGCGGCGCACGGGCATCTCACCACCGCCGTGGACGCTCTGGTCGAGATTATCCCCACGCTGCGCGCCTACGAAGAGCTTGAGGAACCCGAGCACCTCGTACACGTCATCACCCTGCAACAGCGGGCTCGCTGGGCCATCGGCGCCTTCGCCGAGGCCATCGGGCCAGGCCGCACCAAGAACTGGCTGTCGGCGACCATCGTCGACTTGGGAGAGTTTCAGTTCGATGTCGTCAGGGTCCCCATGCTGGCCGTGCTGGTTGGGCCCTTCGACAGCGAAACCGAAGCGCGGGCTCGGATCGGCCGTCGGCTTCCCTCGGTCCGCATGTCCCGCGTCTTCCGGCGCTGGGTGGAGGCGAGTCGCTTTGCCATTCCGGATGAGGCCGACGCTGCGGCCCGCGAGTGGCAGCTCGACGGCTTCGCGACCCGAATTGAAGACGTCTTCGATCTGGCCTTCACGCTTACCGACGTCAGGGCCCCGTCCGCTGGCCGATGGACCGAGCGCGCCTGGCTGGCTCGCACCGACTTCGACATCACGGCGCTCGCGGCCTCTGACCAGGCTGAACTCGTGGTCGCCATCGCGCGCAACGGCGCCGTCGCGGCGTTCGGCCCCGCCGGCGAGTCGCGCTGGACGCGCAACCTCAGGATCCCCCTGGCCCGCGCAGCCGTGTCCGGCAGCGGCGAACTCATGGCCGCCCACGGCTTCGATCTCCTGCTGCTTGATTCCGACGGCCAACCGATCTGGCGCGCGCCGGCCCGCCCCGACAACCAGCTGCTCGAGGACGTGGTCTTCGCGCCCGGCAGCGACTGGCTGGTGGTGCGCTCCACCAATGCCAGTAGCGTTGGACACGTCTTTGCCTTCGGTCGGTCCGGCCAGCTCTGGGGACCCACCCAGGCGTATATCAGCGCCACCGACGTCGCTCTTAATCCGGACACTGGAACCGTAGCCGTCGCCTCGTCCAGCCGGGGCGAAAACCAGATCGTGTTGATTACCCCCGCTGGAAATCTGGACCAGCGCTTCGGCGTCGATGGCGAGTTGCACCGCGTGCTCTTTACCCAGTCCGGCGAGCACACGGTCGCCGTGACTGACCAAAGCTCGCAGATCTTCAACAGCGCCCGCGGTGATCTCGTCTGGCGGATCGGCTATCCGTCCTCCGCCGCGGTGCGCATGCCCGAGAACGACACGATCGTGCTGGCTGGACCGAACGGGCTGGGCGCCTTCAGCCTCACGGGGACCGAACTCTGGCAGATTCCAGGTCTAGCGGTCGAGCGCCTGCTCGTTACCAATGACTTCGTTATCGCACAAACGTCTGAACGGGCACTCGTCGTGGTTCATTCTGACGGAACGCGGCTCGGACAGCTCATCACTTCGTCCGAGATTCGCGCCGTTGCGACCGCGCCGGCTGCCAACCTCCTGCTCACGGCCAACGCCGAGCGGGCGATTGAGGCCTGGCAGCTACCCGAGATCGAGCCGGCAGCCGGCTAGGGACGGTCAATCGCCGTCGACACCACGATGTGGTCGCGTAGCTCGGCGCCGAATTCCAGTGCGTCGTGTATCTCGATGAACCGGCCCAGCGCCCGCGCTTCCCGAGCCTGCTGAATGCGCTCGGTGATCGCTGGCTGTCCCGCGAAGTTATTCAGCAGACCCGCCTGGCCGCCTGAACTGGTTGTCACAATCGACCGGAGCAGCAGCGCCAGCGTCTGCGCGTCCGCCGGCAGCTCCGAGGTCGCGCGGATCGGGCCGATTTCGGCAAGCGCGGCGGCCGTTCCTCCGCTCTCGGCAATAACTCGCAACTTCGAGCTCTCGTCGCGCAGCGCCTGGGTCGCCAGCATCCCCAGATAACCCGTAGCTGGGTCTAGCACCGCGATCACTCGATCCGCCTCGCGCAGAAACGAGCGCAAGTTCGGATCGCCGACCATATTAATCGGAAGCACATCCAAGGTCTGGAGCCGTGCCGGCGCCGGCCGCGGCGGCAATCGCACCAGCGGCGATCGGACCCGCCCCGGAACGTCCGGCACCGCGTCTTCGCTCAGAAGACTGGACTCATTCGTGGATCCCGTCGCCGGTGGACGGGCCTGACCTCGCGGCTGCGGTGTTCCCGTCGGATCGGTCGTAATCAGCGCCAACACCAGCGCCCCCACCGAGAGCGCCAGCACCCCAAGCAGCGCAAACAGCAGACTGCGCAGCGTCAACAAATCGCGCAGGCGCGGGCGACTGATCACGCGGCCCGCGATGGCGCCCGGCGTGTGCGGGCGTCCAGACGGCGCCGGTGGGTTGGATGCATGCTGAACACTGGCGCTTCTTTACTCAGGCGGCCAACGGAGTCTAGCCGTGGATGCAGGTCAGTCTTTGCTATATTCCCTACCGGCCCGGACGCCAGCGCGTCGGGCCGCTTTTACGTACCCGCAACGCGCCAACCCTTGCCTATGAACCCCACAGTCCGCTCCCTGACCTCCGACCGACGCGACGAAGCCCTGGACGTCACCGACCGGGCCTTCGACGACACGCCCCGTGACTACTTCCAACGGCACCAGAGCGCCGACCCCAACTGGGACGTCTCTCAGAGTCTCGTGGTCGACGACGGCGGTGCCATCGTCGGGCATCTCTGGATCGCCGACCGCGCCATGCGCTACGGCGAGGCGCGCGTACGCTTCGGCGGCATTGCCGACGTCGCCGTCGATCCCGCCCATCGCGGTCGGGGCCACGCCGGCCGCCTGCTCGACGCCGCCGTCCAGCGCATGCAGGCCGACGACCAGCCGCTGTCCCTGCTCTCCACCGGAGCCCCCGAGGTCTACGCCGGCCGCGGCTGGCACCCCGTGCCCACCTCGCAACTCGAAGCAGAGTTTCCCAGCGGCGACATCGAGTGGGCCGGCGGCTACGTGGTTCGGTCCTTCGAAGCCGCCGACCTCCCCGCCGTCATGGGTATCTACGCGGACATCGCCGCCGATCGGATCGGCCCGCTCGACCGGAGCGAAGCCTATTGGCTGGCCCTCATGGACTGGTTGCCAGCCCTGTCGCGGGGCGCCGATGTCCACTTCGACGTGCTCGTACAGGTTCGCTCCGTCGTGGCCTACGCCGTCACCGAGTTGTCCGACGACACATTGACCATTCTGGACGGCGGCATTCAAAGCGAGAACCTCGCAATACCCTTGTTGAACGTCTGGCGGGACCGGGCCGCCGCACGCGGCGTCACCCGCCTGACCGGCGAACTGCATCCCGCATCCGAGCTGTTCGACCTGTTGCGCAAGCGCGCCAGCGCGACCCTCAAGCCCACCCGCCACTACATGGCCAGGCTGAATTCGCTGCACGGAGCCCTGAAGAGCGTGGTTCCCGAGTTCATCCGCCGACGCAGACGCATGGCCCCGTTACCGGGCCCGGCCTTCGTTCTCAACGTCGATGGCGAAGCCGCACGCATCGAGACTCCCATGGTCCAGGTAGTCATCGCTGAGCCGGTCGGCAACGAGCCGGTTGTCGAACTCACCAGCGGGCAGTTCCTTGACCTCTACCTCGGCTTGCCCGGCGGCTACCAGGCCCTGGACGCCCTGGACATCCCACCACACGTGGACGTCTACCTGCGCCGCCTTTTCCCCAACTCGCCCTTCATGTACTGGCGGGCGGATCGCTTCTAGCCGCCGTCGGCGTCGGGCGCTGCGTACAACTGAAACGTTTCGGCCGTGTATCGACCGTGCGTCGGCAGGTAATCCTGGCGTGTCAGCCCATTCGCCGACCCTGCCAGGACTGGCAACGCCACCTCCGGCACCAGTGAGGCGAACCGCTCGGGCTGCCTCCGCAGGTGTTCCGCGTTGACGACCGCGACATCGTCCGTCTCGCGACCGTTCGGACGCGGTTCGCCCCGCACATGGCGCATGCCGAATATCAGATAGGTGTTCAACTCGTCCGCGTCAACCCGGTGCCGAACCGCGATCAGCCTCTGCGGCTCCGCCGTCACCCCCGCTTCCTCTTCCACCTCGCGAATCAGCGCCGCTTCCAGCGACTCGCCAGGATCGACCTTGCCGCCCGGGAACATATACCGGCCTTTGATGTCGCTGTACGTCAGCCGCACCACCAGGATGCCGCCGTCCATCCGCACCAGGCCCCCGACGCCAATGATGTTCCGGTGATCGGACCTCGTCATCACTCCCGACGCTCGGGTGGGCTGGATATGCGCCCGAGCCGTCACTCGAGCCCCGCCGCAATGGTTCGGATCAGCCTGGCCGATTCCTCCACGGCAATCTCGTAGTACTGCCGCCCCAACTCCGCCGTGGCGGACCACGGCAACGGGAAGTGTGCTAGGTTCAGGCAGCATTCTTGCATACAACGGAGTACTGGAATGCGAGGCCCGGCGACCGTAGCGGACGTCTACGAGTCGCTGAACGCGGCCGAATGCGGCGCCTACGCCGTAGACATGCGCCAGACCATCGTGTTCTGGAACGCCCGTGCTGAGCGAATCCTCGGTTACACCGCGGGGCAGGTGATCGGGCGTCGCTGCTTCCACATCTTGGGTCTGCGTAGCTCGTGTGAAGAGGGTTCAAACCCCGTCTGCATGAATGGATGCCCAGCCATTCGCCAAGCCAGAACAAGGTGCGTTCCGCCGGCGGTCCGTGTCCACGCCCGCTGCGCGTCGGGCCGGCGAAAACGGATTACGTTGACCCCCATGGTCGTCTCGGCGCTGCACCCCGATCAGGCAGCCTTGTTGTACTTGTTCCACGAGGGGGACGCCGAACCGGAAGACGCAAGCGTCACAGGCCCGGCGCCCACTGCAACCTCGGTCGAGAGGCTCGCAGACCCGCCAGTCGGCATGGCTCCAAGTCCGTCCAGCGAGCCAGCCGGTCCGCTAACTCGACGCCAGGTTGAAGTGCTGCGTCTGTTGGCTCTTGGTCTGAGCACCAAAGAGATTGCCAGCCAACTCCACCTCAGCTATCACACGGTCCGCAACCATATCAGCGACGCACGCCGGCGGCTGCACGCTCAGAATATCCTCGGCGCGGTACAGGCCGCGCAACGCCGTCGCCTGCTGTAGCCATTCTGCACAGCTTCGTACGCTACTTCTTATAAGCTAGTGTGGGCCGAATACTAACGTTGACTAATTGATACAGTTGTTCTGTTGAAATAGTACAACTGTTTCATTTCATTTGTCTGGATGTGGCGCTACTGTGGAGCTTGCTAGACAGGCACACGGAAGGTGGGAGGCTGAACATGCGCTTCATCCCGAAGCGCCGGAGCATAGTGGCCATCTTGGCGGCGACAAGCCTGGCCTTGAGCGCCGCTTGGACATTCGGACTGGCGTCGGTCTCTGCGGACTCTCGTTGCGACCAGCACTACCAACATGAACACGGGATGTGGTGGTGGCATCGCGTTGACGCCTACACGGGCCACGGGGACGGGATCGGTCCCAACGGCTACTACACCCATTGGGCGGATCATGAGAACTCACCGAAGGACTGGTGTGACTCCTAGGTCGCCGGGCCCGTCAGCCCAGGCGAGCACCCGACGACTCTTCCGGGTGCTCGCCTGCGGCGCGGTGCTCGTGAGCCTTCTTCTGGCGGGGTGCTCGGCCCAAGCCGGTCACGATCACGATCATGATCACACGCACGATCGTGGGGACGATCAACGGAGTCTTGCGTACCTCGAAGCGAACTATCCTACGCGCGAGCAGATGCTGCGCGTCCGGGCCTGCGTGGCGGCGCGGACCGGACATGATTACCCTCCGCTGCCAGCCGATTTCGGACCAAAGTACCTCTACATGAAGCCGCCCGCGGCGATCGCGAAGAGCCAGCCGCCGCCAGAAGCGGACGCCGCCTACACGGATTGCATCTTCGACCTTGGCCTCGAAGACCGGTTCTTCCCGCCGTGGCAGCACGAGGCGGCGCGTCAGGCCAATAGCAGTTGAACGACAGCCTGGAAGTGGAGCTCAACGGCATGCACACAACGTCGCCAAGAACTGCCCTTGTAGGGCGGAGACTATGTCAGAGCTTTGGCACACGGCATCTGCTGCGTGGCGTCGACCTGGACCTCCATCAAGGGGAGGTGCTTTCCGTCGTCGGAGTCAGCGGATCAGGCAAGTCGACGCTCCTCTACGCCCTGGCCGGCCTGCGAAAGCCGCAGGAAGGCGTGGTCACGTGGGGAGAGCACGCCAACATCTGGAGTCTGAAAGAGCCGGATATTACGCTGGTCCGCCGGGCGACCTGCGGGTTCGTCTTCCAGTTTCCGGCCTTCCTGGACGATCTGACTGTTGCCGCTAACGTGGCGATCCCGTTGGTCATCTCGGCAACAAAGACGCGCCGGGCCCGTGAGCGGGCGCTGACGTGCCTCGACCGGTTCGGCCTCGGCCCGTTGACTGAGAAATACCCATCAACGCTTTCGTCCGGAGAATTGCAGCGTGCGTCGATTGCCCGGGCCTTGACGATGCACCCAAGCATCGTCTTTTGCGACGAGCCGACTGGCGCGCTGGATGAGAAAAACTCCGGGATGGTCGTCGCCGAATTGCGACGGATCGCCGAGGAGTTTGATGTTGGCGTATTGATCGTCACCCATGACCCTGCGGTGTCGGCCGCGTCCGACCGCGTGCTTCGCCTGGAGCAGGGACGCCTGATCGGCGAGGGCCAAGCGGTATGCGGCTGATCATCACATGCGTCTGGCCGCGCTCGCACCAGGCGTTCCTGGTATGGATGCCGCTGGTCGTGGTCGGGGTGCTGGCCAGCGTGGGCCTTTCGCTGGCTCTGGGCTTTCGTTCAGGCGTCCTCGCTCAGCACGACGCCGTCGTGACCAGGGATGGTCCGCGCGGTTTGCCGCCCAGGGTCCAGCCGGTCGCCGGGCCGCTCCGGGCATCCACGCTGGTCGCCACCGGGTACGGACCGTTAGTCATCACGGTCTTTGCGGGAGAAACCGGACAGCCGCTGGACCTTCCCGGTATCCCACGGGTCGGGCTGCCAGAAACCGTGCTGGCCTCACCCGCGGTGCTTGCCCAGTCCCAGGACGACTGGACGGGCGAGATAGGCGCCTGGCTGGGTGACCGGAACGTCCGGGAACTTGCCGGCGCGGCGCTGGCCCACCCGCGCGAAATGGCGATCGTGGAATTCGTCGCTACGGTTCCCCCGGAGCTCGCCTCCAGGTTCCACCCGGTTGGCGCCGGACGCGGCTCAATAGGTGAACCGCCGCTTGACACCAGCTTTGTTGCGCTCGGGCTGCTCGTCCTAGTGCTCCCGTCAGTCGCGTTGGCCAGAGCCGGCGCCGCCGTGCATCTCAACGCCAGGGCGCGGCGCTATGGACTGTTGCGGGTTTTGGGCGCACCGCCCCGGCAGTTGGCCATCGCCATTGCCGCCGACCTGGGGGTTCCACTATTGGTCGGCGGGGTTGCGGGCTCGGTCGCCTACGCGGTCGCGATGTCGTCGCTGGATTCGTTCACGCTGGCCGGCAGTTCGTACTGGGCAAGCGACCTGCGCCTTCCCATTCCGCTGGGCCTTGCGGTCCCGCTGGCCACCGTCGTGGTCGGGCTGGGAAGCGTCGCGCGAATGGTCCGGCGCGCCAGCCGTGATCCGGTCGGGACGCTGCGCAGGGCACGCCCCCGCGTTTCCTACCTGTCCTACCTGTCGGCGGCTGGCGCGCTGGCTGGTCCCACCGCCATCTTCGCATCCGCCAAAACGGACGCTGGCCTGTCGCCCTGGTTGATTACCGGCGGGTTGCTGCTAAGCGTCATTGGCCTTGAAGGATGGTCCCGGCTGGGGGTGACCTTCGCGGGTCGCGCGCTCGCCGGCCGGACACGGGCGCAGATCGCGGGATCGCGAATGTCACGCTCCGGATCCGACACCTTGCTCGGCGTATCCGCCACTGCGGTGGCGGTTCTCCTGGTGGTGTTTATGGTCTCCGCCAACTTTCAGGGTACCCCGCCGCCGGATGGGAACTTCGACGTGTTCGTAAACCTCCCAAACCTGACGTCGCCCGCCTCCATGGTCCGCCACGTAGACGGCGTGGACGGCGTTACCCGAACGGTGACGGCGGGACGGATTCCCGTCGACATCAACGGTAAAGAAACATCGCTATATACGCTGGCGTGTGACGATGTACCCGGCTCGATCGTGCTCGACGCGGCTTGCGCGGTCGGGAATATCTACTTAGCGTCCGAGGCCGACGCGGCCAGCGTGACGCTGGCGAATCGCTACCCAGAGACCGATGCGTCCATTCCTGGCGTTTACCCGGTAGGCGGGAGGGTCACGGGTTCCTGGGTTCCGAGTACTGGGGCTGTGTTGATCGTTGACCCACTGCGGCGCCCCACGCCAGACCATACGATCCTTCTCATCACTACCGACGGCGCTTCGGAATCCTTGCGACACGTCATGCAGGGCCTGCAAGGACTTCCCGACGAGTTGTATGCAACCACACATGCCGCTCTGGTATCCGGTATCAACACGGAAACCTTGATCGCCAATCCTTTCCTGCTGGTCATGGCATCCACAGCCTCCGGGATGGCGGCGGTCGCGCTGCTCTACGCCGTGTTGTTGCTCTTTCGTCAGCGCCAGGCGGAGTTCCAAATGCTCCGCTGTCTGGGCGCCACTCGGAGGTTGCTGGCGATGGACATTGGCGTTCTTTTCGCTCTTCCATTGCTGATAGCTTTTGGAATATCCATCGCTTTAGGTCTGACCTTATCGGCTACATATAACTTCAGCTTCGACGTCCAAGCTCTGCACGGGCGCACATCGCCTGTATCCATCGTCATCACCGTGCTGGCAATTGGAACTGCCGCAACCGCTATGGCTGCCGGCTGGGCAAGCCGCACGCCGCCCTTGGCGACGGATCCAGACGCGGCAACCACCTAAAGGCTGTCGGCGCGTCAGCCTTCAGCCGCCTTCCAACGGCGTATACCAGTCGGGTCGGAGCGCATGGGCCTCCAGCCTGGAGTTCAGAGGGCGATGGTTCGGATCAGCTCGGCCGATTCCTCCACGGCAATCTCGTAGTACTGCCGCCCCAACTCCGCCGTGGCGGCCCGCGCGTCGTCGCTCAACCCGGTGATTCGGGCGCCGGGGAACGACATGTACACGACGTCCGCCACGTTGACCGACGCGCCCATCGACGATGAGCCCAGTTTCGGCCAACCCGAGCTACGCGGATCGTCCCGGTCCGCGTGCTCGATCGGCAGGAGTTCGTCGAGCACCAGTTCCGGGTGCAGGTGCAGCATCAACGATGTTTCGAAGTCGCCCCCATGACCGGGCACGTGCACCGGCCGGCTCGCCTCGACCGCCTCCAGACGCCGCCGTGCGATGTCCCAATAGGCGCCGGCCGCCACACGAACGTCCGGGTGATCCAGCACAAAGTCGCGCGCCGCCTGCTGAATCAGCTGGATATTGCCGCCGTGCCCGTTCAGGATCAGGATGCGGCGGAAACCGGAGAGCGTCAGGCTCTCCAGCAGCTCCAGGAGAACCAGGCTGAACGTGCTGCTCCGCAGCGTCATCACGCCTGGAAACGGACGGTGGTGATCGGAACTGCCGAAGTGCAGCGGCGGACTCACGATCACGTCAAGCTCGCCGGCCGCCTCGGCCGCCCCGCGCGCCACGGCCATGCAGCACATCGTGTCCAGCCCGATCGGGTTGTGCGGGCCATGCTGCTCGATCGCCGCCGTCGGCATGATCGCCACGGCATTGGGCGCGCGCGCGCCGACTTCATCGCGGTTCAGACGTTCCAGCGCCGTATAGGCCATTGGGGGTCCCCAGGGCGTCGAGTTGGCGAATCGTGCCCCGCCGCGACAACGCTGGCAAGACAACCCGACGTCCGGTCGAAATGATGGGCCACGATGGCGTCGGCAACGGCGTGCCCGCTTGGCTTCGCGAGCCCTGTCAGCCGCACTCGCCGCCGCTTCGCCTCAGGAGGCCTACCCGGCGGCCACGCCCTCCGCCGCTGGCTGATTCACCGCCTCGGCCTCGGGTCTGGCAACCGTTTCGAACCTGAACTCACCGTCCGCCGCGTCCACCCGGACCGTGCTGCCGGCTCCGCATTCGTTCCTTAGCAGCATCCGGGCAATCACGTTCTCGATCTCGCGCTGCATCGTCCGCCGCAGCGGACGCGCCCCGTAGTTCGGATCCCAGCCCATGGCCAGCACCAGGTCCTTGGCCGCAGTGGTCAGCTCCACGGCGATCCGCTGCCCTTCCAGCCGCGCCGCCAGTTGCGAGGCCATCAGGTCCACGATCTCCCGCAGCTGCGGTTGCGTCAGCGAGTGGAAGATGATGATCTCGTCGATCCGGTTCAGGAACTCCGGTCGGAAGCGCCGCCGCAGGTCGGTCATCAGGCGCGCGCGCATCTCGCGGTAGTCGCGCGCTTCGGACGCCGCGTCGTCGCCCGCCGGCACGCCGAATCCCAGCTGGTTTTCCCGCCGGATGTGCTGCGCCCCCACGTTCGACGTCATGATGATGATCGTGTTGGAGAAGTTGACCTGGCGCCCGTGCCCGTCGGTGAGCCGACCGTCGTCCAGCACCTGCAGCAGCACATTGAACACCTCGGGATGCGCCTTTTCGATCTCGTCGAACAGCACCACCTGGTACGGACGTCGGCGCACCCGTTCGGTCAGTTGCGCGGCGTCGTCGTACCCCACGTACCCCGGCGGCGCGCCGATCAGCCGGCTGACGGTGTGCCGCTCGCCGTACTCGGACATGTCCACCCGCAGCAGCGCCGCCTCGTCGTCGAACATGAACTCGGCCAGCGCCCGCGCCAGTTCCGTTTTCCCGACCCCCGTCGGTCCCAGGAAGATGAACGAACCCATGGGACGCGACGGATCGCCGATCCCGCTGCGCGAGCGTCGAATCGCGTCGGCCACCGCCGACACCGCCTCGTCCTGGTTGATTAGACGGCGGTGTAGCGCCGTCTCCATGCCCAGCAGGCGCTCGGCCTCCTCCTCGAACATCCGCGCCACCGGCACGCCCGTAATGCTGGAGACCACCTCCGCCACGTCGTCCGCGTTCACGGTCTCGGTCAGGTCTTGTTCGGCCAGCCACTTCTTGCGGGCCGATTCAAGCTGCGCCTCGTTCTGCAGAACCTCGGACTTCAGGTTCGCCGCCTGCTCATAGTCGCGCCGCCGCCAGGCCGCTTCTTCGTCGGCCTTCAGGTTCTCTATCACCTTCATCGCCTGCCGCAACTCGTCCGGCGCGTCGAAAATGTCCACCCGCACCTTGGCCGCCGCTTCGTCGATCAGGTCGATGGCCTTGTCCGGTAGGAAACGCTCCGTCAGGTAGCGTTCCGAGAGCTCCACGGCGGCCTGCAGCGCCGCGTCGCTGATCGTCAGTCCATGGTGCTCCTCGTAGCGGTCGCGCACGCCTTCCAGCACCTGCACGGTGTCTTCGATGCTCGGCGCCTCGATATGTACCGACTGGAAGCGCCGCGCCAGGGCCTTGTCCTTCTCCACGTGCTGCCGGTATTCGTCGAGCGTGGTCGCGCCGATCGCCTGCAGCTCGCCGCGCGCCAGCGCCGGCTTGAGCATCGTGGCGGCATCGATGGCGCCCTCGGCTCCGCCCGCGCCCACGGCCTGGTGCAACTCGTCGAAGAACAGGATGAGCTGCCCTTCCGAGGCTCGGACCTCGTTGATGACCGCCTTCAGCCGCTCTTCGAACTCGCCCCGAAACTTGGCCCCCGCCAGCATGGCCCCCATGTCGATCGCCAGCACTTCGCGTCCCCGCAGCAACTCCGGCACGTCGCCGCCGGCGATCCGCTGCGCCAGGCCTTCCACGATGGCCGTCTTGCCCACGCCAGGTTCCCCGATCAGGGCCGGATTGTTCTTGGTCCGCCGCGCCAGCACCTGGATCACGCGCCGGATCTCGGCCGTCCGACCGATCACCGGGTCCAGCCGTCCCGCGCGGGCCAGGTCCGTCAGGTTGACGCTGTACTTTTCGAGAACCTCGTAGCGGCTCTCCGCGCTGGGCGTGGACGATCGCTGTGCGCCGCGGATCTCGCGCAGCCCCCGGTACACGCTCTCGGGGTCCACGCCTATCCGGCGCAGGATTCGTCCCGCCTGCGTGTCCTGAGACTTCGTCAGCGCCAGCAGCAGGTGCTCGTTGCCCACGTATTCGTCGTCCAGCCGGTCGGCCTCCTCGCCGGCCGCCTGGATGATCGCCACCGTCTGCGGCGTCACGAACATCTGCCCCTGCGCGATCGGGCCGTCGGCCTGGTCCGAGGTCACCCGCGGCTTGGCGTCCACGGCCCGCTTGGCTTCGCCCCGCGCCAGGTCCGGCGAGACACGCAGCCGCTGCAGGATGCGAACCGCCAGCGAGTCGTTTTGGTCCAGCAGCGCCATCAAAATGTGCTCGGCGTCCAGCTGGTTGTGGCTACTCTCCAGCATCATCGACTGCGCCGTCTGGATCGTCTCCTGCGCCTTCTCCGTGAATTTCTCGAAGTTCATCATGGCGGCGGCCGCCTGTTCCGGTATGGCGGCGCGCCCGGATCTCGCGTGGCGCGCCGCAGGGCGTTTCGCAGTCGCTCGATCTCCGCTTCGTAGCGCTGCCGCATCTCCCGCAGGTTCTGCTGGTATTCCGCGGCCTGCTGCTGATGCCGGTCGCGCATGTTCAACACCACCTCGACTCCCGCCAGGTTCACCCCCAGCTCGGACGTCAACCGCTGGATCAGCCGCACCCGCTCGATGTCCTCCTGCGAGAACATGCGCACGTTGCCCGGCGAGCGGCTCGGCGTCACCAGGCCGATGCGTTCGTAATGACGCAGCGTCTGCGGATGCATCTCCGTGATCTCGGCCACCACCCCTATGAAATACGCCGGTCGCGAGCGCAAGTCGTCGCCGGGTCGGTCGCCGCCGTCGCTGTCGAACACCACGTCAGTTCACCGCCGTCGGCGTCGGCACTTCGCCGCGAATCCGCGCCAGTTCCTGGAAGAGATCTCGTTCGCGCGAGCTCAGGTTGCGCGGCAGGCGTACCAGGATCCGTACCAGCATGTCCCCGTGCCCGTCGCCGCCGGCCCGCGGCAGCCCCTGGCCCCGCAGCCGCAGACGGGCGCCGTGCTGCGTTTCCGCCGGCACGCGCACCGTCAGCGACGAGCCGGACGGCGTCGGCACGTCCACCTGCGTGCCCAGCACCGCCTCGGTCAGCCCGATCGAGACATCCGTCGTCAGGTCATCGCCATTGCGCGCAAATGCGGATTCACTCTCCACCCGGATCCGCAGAAATAGGTCGCCGCGCGACCCGTCGGCCCGCACCGCGCCTTCGCCGGCCACCCGCAGGCGCTGCCCGTCGCGCACGCCGCGCGGAATCGTCACGTCAATCCGCCGCTGCCGCACGCGGCCGTCTGGCGACGGTACCCGCATCGTCAGCGTCCGCCGGCCGCCGTTCAGCACCTCCGGCAGGCTCACCTGCAGCGTCTCCTCCACGTTCGCCTGCTGCGGCCGTTGCGGCCGAGCGCGCCCGCCGAACAGCGCCTCGAAAAAGTCGCTGAACCCCGACGCCCCGCCGCCGAAGAAGTCGCCGAACCCGTCCATCCGCACGCCGCTCTGCCGAAACGCCTCGTCAAACGATCCGGTCCTGCGCCAGTTGGACCCGAATCGGTCGTACTGCTGTCGCTTCTTCGGATCGCTCAACACCTCGTGCGCTTCGTTGATCTCCTTGAAGCGCGCCTCCGCCGCCGGATCGTCCGGATTGACGTCCGGGTGATAGCGCCGCGCCAGGCGCCGGTACGCCGACTTGATGTCGTCCGGCGACGCGTTCCGTGGAACACCCAGGGTCTGGTAGTAGTCCTTGTATTCCACGGGCGTCACCTACAACCCGTCGTCCGCCACAGCCACTTCCACGCGCGCCGCGCGCAGCACGTCCTGGCCCCAGCGATAGCCCGCCTGCAGTTCTGCCGTGATCGTCCCCGCCGGCACGTCGGCGCTCGGCCGCGTGGCCACCGCCTCGTGCCAGCGCGGATCGAAGACGCCGTCCGTCTCAATCGGGCGAACCCCGCGCGTCGCCAGCAGCGACTCCAGCCGGCTGCGCGTCAGCTGCACGCCCTCCCGCGCGCTCTGCGGGTCCGATCCGGCGTCCAGCGCCGCCAGCGTCCGGTCCAGGTCGTCCGCCACGCTCAGAATGTCGCGCAGCAGGGACGACTTGGCCTGCTGGATCAGGTCGTCCGTCGTGCGGTTGCCCCGCGTGCGGAAGTTATCCATCTCGGCGCGCAGGCGCAGCACCTGGTCGTTGAGCGCCGCCACCTCGGCCTCCAGCTCCGTTTCCCGCTCGCTGCCGGCTTCGGCCTCGCGCTCCCGTGGGTCGGCGTTCATCCGGCCCTACTTCTCGTCCGCAGCTTCGAACTCGGCGTCCACCACGTCGTCGTCCGCCGGCGTCTCGTCCGCGGCGGGTGCCGGCTCGGCGCCCGGGGGGGCCGCGCGCCGCCGCGGGGAATTGGGACGCCCCGGGTGTGGGGGCGGGGCGTT
>VXPS01000373.1 GCA_009839425.1 Chloroflexota bacterium | reverse complement strand
GTCGGGCAGTAGTTTCGGAACTCCGGGTGGCGGGCAACCAGACGTTCGTGGTGACTGCGGATGTCGTCAAGGTCGGAGTCGGGCAAACGGTAGTCGGGGATTACGTAGCCGTCTTCGTGGTATTGACCGATTTGCTCGGCAGTCAGCATGGCACGTCCTCGTCCGGGGCTCGCGGGAATTGGCCGAAAAGAATTCGAAATTATACGTAAGTCCGGCCGAGTCGAGCTTGCTACAGTTTCGGGCGTGAGCACGAAAGAACGTCAGAATGATCCTGAACTGCGGGTGTTCGACGAGCGCCAGCAGAAGTGACGCAACATGCGTACCGGCGAGCTCCAAGATGCGAACACGCACGAGGATGAAGCCTGGAAGCACTTCCGCGCGACCGGCGATCAGTCGAATCTGCGTGAACTCGGCGTCATCTGATCGTCGGCCACGGGACGGGAAGAAGCGCCGGGGCCGCGGGTGTTGAAGCTGTGCGTCCGCACGGGTCAAGCGACACTTGTTGGCAGGTTCCGCAGCGGAACGCTTCCGGTGAGCCGAGATCCCGCTACGTAGCGTGCCTACGCCGCAAGCCGGCATGACGACCGGGGGCAACACCGTTGGATAACGTCGGCTTGGAGGACATGTTCTTGGAGACCGTCTCCGGACAACTCGCGGGTTGGTGGTGGTTAGTCGCGATCGCTGTCGCGGTCTTCGTGTTGCGCGCGGTCGCCTTCGGAAGGCGTTCTCGCCGATATCGGCGAAAGGGCCGTCCGAGAAGGGCAAGACGAAGGCGGCGACAAGCAGCTTCCCGGAAATCATCCGCCGTTCCACTCCGGCACGCGGGCCGGGTCAAGAGCGCACCCCGCACGCTCACGGGAAAGGCCTATGTGACGGACGGCGACGGAATCCGGGTGGACGGACAGGAAGTGCGGCTCGTCGGGCTCGACGCGCCGGAATGGGACCAGCGGGCAAGACATCGGGACGGCTACTGGTTCAACCATGGAAGGCGCGTGAAGAGCGCGCTGATACGGGAAATCGGCGGCAAGCGCGTCCGCGTCCTTGTCGAGGACACGGACGATTTCGGGCGGCTGCTCGGCACTGTCACCTGCAAGGGCAGGGACGTCGGGGAATGGCTGGTGCGGGAAGGGCACGCGATCGCCGCCTACAGCGACCGCTACAAGCGCGTTGAGCGTGAGGCGCGTGAAGCGAAGCGCGGCATGTGGGCGCACGCTCACAATTTCGACCCCAGGGCCCACCGGTACCGGAAGCCGGGCAAGGTTTGAGGCGGCCACGGGGCACGTGCGGGTGCCGAGGCGCCGCTGCCGGTCATGTCAACCGAAACACGCATCGCTGCGCAGGGCGTGAACGACTGACCCACGGACGCCTCGGCCGCCGCCGCGATACACCGAAGATCGTGCGCGGCACCGTCTTGGTCCTGCCCCCGCGGGCAGAGAGGAAACATGTGCGCACGGACTCGCATCGGCGTTTCAGTTAGATTGGCCCTCCCGGGATACCGCGGGCGCCCGTCGGGAAAGCAGTCATGCAACTAAAGCGATACAGCGACTATTCGTTGAGGGCTCTGATCTACCTCGGGCTCAATCCTCACCGCCGCTGCACGATCCACGAGATTGCCACCGCGTACGGTATCTCCGTGAACCACCTCACGAAGCTGACGCATCGGCTGGGGCAGCATGGCTTCATCGCGACGTCGCGCGGCAGAAACGGCGGCTTGAAGCTCGCCATGCCGGCCAGCGAGATCAGCCTCGGCGACGTGTTCAGGGTGACCGAGGGTGACGTTCACCTGGTCGAGTGCTTCCGCGGCGAAGAGAACAACACGTGTCCGATCGCGGGGCCGTGCGTGCTGACCAACGTGCTGGAGTCTGCCCTCGCGGCCTTCATCAACGTGTTGGACCGGCACACGCTTGCGGACCTGCTGGCCCCGTCACAGGCATTGCAGGCCATCTTCGCGGCAAGGCAGGACGAGGGCGCGGTTCGGCCGCTCGCCGCGGGCAGCAGCGCCACCGCCTAGCAGGATGGATGCCGCGGCCCGCCGGCCGCCTCCAGGAACCAGGAACGCCGGGACCTACGATTCCAGCAGCACGCGGAATCCGAAGTTTCCCGGCATGGGTTTCACCGAGCAGCCGCCGGAGCCGATTTCCCGAAGAAACGTCTGCATGAAGCTCCGGTGTTCTCCCTGCAGGATCCGGATCCCGCAGTTCTCCCTGAACACGCTCCCGCCTTCCTGCGCGTAGGTCCGCTGCCAGCAGGAATCGGTCCATTCCCACACGTTGCCCCTGGTGCCGAAGACACCGAAGGCATTGCCGTCGTCGGACCCGACCGGGCTGGTTTTGCGAGTCGGCCTGGGGACGAGCGCGTAGTCCGAGGCCCAGGCCAGCCGCCTGTCCGTGAACAGCTGCGGTTGCTCGAACGGTTCATCGGACCCAGCGCGGGCCGCATACTCCCACTCGTATTCCGTCGGCAGCCGGTAGCGGTTGCCCGTGGCTTCGGAAAGCCACTGGACGTACTGCACGATGTCGTCCCAGCTCACGTTGATCACCGGCCGATCCCCGCGCCCCCATCCGTTGTCGTCCGGACGATGGGCGCAGGCGCCGACCCGGTGGCAGTAGTCCCATTGGGCGAACGTCACCTCGAACTTCCCGATGTAGAACGGGCGCTCGAAGACGACGCGTGACGGGTTGCCGCTCTCCTTGGCAGCCGGAGCCGCGTCGGCATTCGTCGTTGCAAACTGGCCGGCCGGGACCCTGACCAGCTCGGGCAGGAACTCGTCGGGAATTGGGGGGACCGGCGAACGGAGCGCGGCGAACACGGCCACCGCCACCAGGACCACCGGCACCGCCACGACGCCGAGGCTCAGCCGGCCGATGCGAAGTTTGGACAACCTGCGATTCATGGGGACCTGCTTCTGGACACCTCCCGGAGCAAGGGGCCGGCGGTCGGCCGCTCCCGGGAACACCGGGAGCGGCACAAGTGCCGTGAAGGCCTACGCGGTGATCGGGCCCGGGGCCTGGACCTGCGTCATCAGGTCATCGTTCCATTCGCCCTCGACGACCACGGTCGCCAGGGCCCCCAGCTCAACCGCTTCGATCAGGTTGTGGGAGAGGTAGACGTACACGCCCGGCTGCAGGAACTTGTACA
>VXPS01000360.1 GCA_009839425.1 Chloroflexota bacterium | reverse complement strand
GCGTCGGGATACTGCGTAGGCGGCACGTACAGCCATGTCGTGATGAGCTGGGACGTCTCGAACTCTGCGTCCATTCCGTAGAGCGACAGGAAGCTCCGCATCATGAAGCCGGCCCCTGAGAGGAGAACGAGGCTGAGTGTGAGCTGCCCTACGATCAGTGCGCCCGCCCAGGGGCGCGTGCGGATGCCCCCCGTGTTGCCGAGAGTGTCCTCCTTGAGCACCCCTGCGACGGGTGTCCTGGATAGCTGTAGCGCCGGGACCAAGCCCACGGTGACCGCCGTGCCGAGACAGAGCGCTGCGATGAACGCGAAGATGGTTCCATCGAGTGTGAAATCCATCCAATACGGTCGTCCGATCGCCGCGCTCTGGGTCGCACCGTCGAACCAGCGAATCCCCAGGATCGCGAAGAGCAGGCCGGCGGTCCCGGCCACGATGGCCAGTAAGAGACTCTCCACCAACAGCTGACGTACGATTCGGAGACGCGTTGCCCCCATTGCCACGCGAACGGCGATCTCATGGCGCCGTCCCGCGGAACGAGCCAGCAGCAGACTGGCCACATTCGTACACGCGATCAGCAGAACGAAGGCGACCGCCCCCGTCAGGGTCAGCAGTACCAGCCTGGTCGCACCCGCGGTGTAGCGGTCCTGGAAGCCCAGAAGGTCGGGCGCCAGCTCCCGGTTCGAGGCGGGATATGCCTCTGCGAGCCGTCGTCCGACTGCCTGAAGCTCCTCGCGCGCCTGTTCCATGGACGCCTCAGGCCGCAGTCGTCCGATCGCCTCGTAGTCTCTTGTCCCTCGGTCCGGCGTGTTCGACCCCGGCAGACGGTCTGCCCGGGCAATCCATATGTCCGTGTTGTTGGGGAAACGCATTCCGGGAGCCATGACGCCGACGACGGTTGCGACAACGCCGTTTACCCGAATCGTCTGCCCTAGGACGCCGGGGTCCCGTGCATAACGATTCTCCCAAAGGTTGTGGCCGAGAAGTACGACGGGTTCAGCTCCGTTCCGGTCGTCGTCGGGCCCGAAGTCCCGACCGAGCACAGGCTGCTCTCCCAACACCCGGAAGAAGTTGGCAGACACGTACGCGCCAAAGGCACGCTCAGGCACCTGTTCCTCGTCGCCGAGATTGACGGTCCAGTTCCGGTACGCCGCGAGGCTGGCAAGGGCGGTCGACTGCTCACCCCAATCCTGGTAGTCGGGGTAAGAAACCTGCAGGCGCTGCCCCTCCTGGTTCCCGGTCCATACGGCCACGATCCGGTCGGGGTCATCGAAAGGCAGTCCGCGGATCACCATCGCGTTGACCAGCGTGAACACCGTGGTGTTGGCGCCTATACCCAACGCCAGCACTGTCACGGCAGCCACGGTGAACCACCTTTCTTTTGCCAGGCGACGGGCCCCGTGACGGACATCGTCCCAGAGGTCCATGGTCCGGGCCAAGCCGCGCTCGGCTCGTAGCGCTTCCAGCGCTGCGAAGAAACCACCGGAGCGAACACGCGCTGCCCGTCGGGCGTCTCGTCGGGAGTAGCCTTGCCCGCGAAGTTCCGCCTCCGCCTGATCCAGATGGAAGCGCAGCTCGCGTGCGAAATCCTCGTCGCTCGGCGTGCGCCGGAGTGCGCCCCGCAGCCGGCGCCACTGGTGGCATAGGGGATTCACCCCGGCATCCCCGGGCGTGCAGCGTCAGGATGGGGTGGGCTCCAGAGCGCGATGCGCAGCAGCCACCGTGGCCACTCGCGTCGCATCTTCACCCGGACCCCTTCGGAGACCACGTAGGTTGTTGGAAGAGCGCGTCGATAATCGACACCATCCGGTCCAGACTTCGCTTCTCGGCGATTACATGACGTCGACCAGCGGGGGTGATCGAGTAGAATCGGGCTCGCCGATTCTTGTCCGTCACGCCCCACTCTGCCTTGATGAGGCCGCGATGCTCCAGCCGCATCAGGCCCGGATATAGCGTTCCCATGTTGAGGAGCAGGGCGCCCTCGGAAACATCCTCCATCCTGGAGGCGATCGCGTAGCCGTGCGCTGGTCCGAGTGAAACCAACGCTTGTAGCACCATGAGGTCGAGAGTTCCTCGCAGCACCTCCGTCTTGGGCTTCTCTCTATTAGACATCCTAACAGACCGTACCCGATGTCCATTTGATTGTCAAATGGAAGGGAGCCCAACGGTGATGCGCTCGCCCGAGAGCCAGTCGCGGCCGAATGATCTCCGTGTTCGGTGCGGTCCCGGTTGGGGACCGCGACAGGCCGGTGTTCAGGTCGGCCGCCTCGTTTCCGGTGTCCCGATCTCCAGTGCCGGGATCACGGACCTGCTGCCTCGAGCCCTAACGCGTCGGCGGATCCCGGACGGTCTCTTGGTGCACCGGAGAGCGCGCACATTCCCCGGCCGCGGCCCGGCATCCAGACGTTACCGTCGTCGTCGCCCCGCCGCGGTTCACGGGAGGCGGGCCGTCGCGAACCGATCGGTCCATGCGCCATGTGGCTCGTGGAAGCCACCCCCGATCCGCTGTAACGCCGTGCACTGTCGTCGCCACTTGCGACGGCGTCCGCCGCCGGATGCCACCGCGGCCAACATCGCATGAGCAACTCCTCCGCCTGTCGGGCATCGCTCCGCCCCTCGCAGCCCGACTGCCCCGGACGGCCCTATTGTTCCGGGTAATCTTCCGGGCATCCGTAATCTGGAACGACCAGCAGCGGGGTACGGCATTTCCGTTGTCCCGGTGCTCGCGCAGCGGATATCGTCCAGTACCGCAGCCTGTTCACCGTGAGGTTCCGGCTTATTCCGGATGGATTCCCGCTGGAGGTCACGTCACCTGAACCACGGTTGCTGCGCATGAAGTCGGTCGTTTGCATCCGCCCGGACCGTTCTCCGGAAGTGGTCGTCGTGCAGCACCCGCTGACACGGGACCAGCCGCGCGGCGTGCGCTCAAGCCGGTCGAGTCCCAGATGATCTCCCCGGATCTCCTGTGCGCCGTTCTTGCCAAGCGGTGCCCGGTTTGTCTCCGGGGGCCGATGTTCCGCGGATTCATGGCGATGAGAGACGCCTGTCCCGTCTGCGGTCACTGCTTCATGCGGGAACCGGGGTTCTTCCAGGGCGCGATGTTCGTCAGCTACGCTGTGGGAGTGGCTGAGTTGATCGTCGGCTCGACCATCG
>VXPS01000311.1 GCA_009839425.1 Chloroflexota bacterium | reverse complement strand
GGTTGACCGCGTGGTCAGGCAGACGGTCGAAGTCGAGAAGGTCGTTGAGAAAGTTGTCACGCAGACCGTTGAAGTCGAAAAGGTCGTCGAGAAGGTCGTCGAGAAGGTCGTCGAGGTCGAAGCGGCCCCAGCCCCCGTCTCGCAGACCTTCGCCTTCGGCACCGACCACACCTCCGGCCCGCGCGGAGCGGCCATGCAGTGGGCCCTCGACCGCTTTGAGCAGGTCTCGCCTCACCTCAACGTCAAGTTCGTGGCCGCGCCTACCGGCACCGACGAGGTCTACGGCGTTCAGTTCGCCTCCGGCAGTCAGCCCGAGGTCGCCCTCATGACCGGTTGGTTCGCCGCTGGTTGGTATGCCGCTGGCGCCTTCGTCCAGATCGACGACGTGCTCTCCAAGCGGGACGACTTTAATCCGGGCGACTTCTTCTACTACCCGGACACGGCCACGCCTAACTTCCAGCACACCCGGCATGATCCCCGAAGCGGCATGCGCGGCCCGTCGTTCGGCATGAACTTCCAGGGCAACATCGAGACCCTGGCCATCAACCTTGACATGGCCGACTCCTTGGGCATCCCCGAGCCATCGCCAGGCAGCTTCGGCGCCTTCGCCGAATTTCAGGATGCCCTCCGTATGGCGACCGATCCCGAAGCCAACACATTCGGAATGCGGCCAACCGGGTATTGGTTCAGCCTATTCGCATCCATCGGCTTTTCCCACGCGTCCGACCCAGAGCTGATGTGGTACAGCCAGGACGCGTCCAAGTCCACGTTCGCCGACGCCGGAGCCGACATCGGCATGCGCACGCTGGCGGACTGGATTCTGGTGGACCAGGTGATCCAGCCGCGCGAGATGAACAAGGAACTGTCGGGCGAGTTCGGTGACCCGTTCTCCTCCGGCAAGAACCTCTTCCGGCAGAGCAACGGCCCGTTCGGCACGCAGGTCGGGCGCATCAAGAACCGCTTCCGCTGGGCCTTGTCACCGCTTCCCGAGGGACCGGACGGCCAGCCCGTGCTGCAGCAATTCAGCGACCAGCCGCACCTGATTACGGCTACGGCCGAAACGCGTGGCAATACTGAAGGTGCCGTGGAGTGGCTCTCGTTCCTCTCAGGCACCGAAGTGCAGACGCGAATCGCTGTCGACCGCGGTTCGGTGGTCGTGCGTAAGGACGCCGCCGATTCGCCCGAAATGGCGGCCGGACCACCCGAAAACCACGCCCAGTTCGTCGAGTGGCTCAACGTCGCCTCGGCCAACCATCCCCAGTTCATGTTCCCCAGCTACATCGAGTGGCACGTCAACAGCCACAGCTCCGCCATCGCCAACAAGATCTGGCTCGGCGAGCTGACGGTCGACGAGGCCATCCCCATGATGTATCAGGCTGGCGACGCCATCCTGGCCGAGAACGCCGAGCGCTACGCCGAGCTTCAGGCCTACGCGAACGCCGCCCCGAATCCCGTCTAGGCGGATCTGGCACGCAGCGTCCTCGCCAGGGTCCACCCCGGCGAGACTCAACCAGCGGGCGAGGGCTCACCCCCTCGCCCGCTGCTTGCTTTAATGCTTCGGCGAAGTCGTGGACATGGCGGCGCTGGGGAACCCGCGCCAACTGCCTCGCCTGAGAACTGGCAGTGTCAGGGAGTGGACGGATGAGCGACAAGCCAGCATCTGACAGCCGCCCCAACGTCCTCATCGTCCTCTGCGACCAACTCCAACGCGACTTCGTCGGCGCCTACGGCCATCCCCTCGCCCGAACCCCCAACATCGACCGCCTGGCCGCCCAGGGCGTCAAGCTCACCCACGCCTACGTGCCCAAGCCCCAGTGCGCCCCGGCGCGCGCCTCCATGTTCACGGGTCGCTACCCCCACCAGCATCAGCTGATGATGAACAACGCCGCGATCACCTGGCAGACACCCGTCGGCCCCCTCGCCAACCGCCCCGACCTGCCCGAATCCGTCCCCTCCCTCGGCCAGGCCTTCCAGGCCGCCGGCTACCGCCTCGGCTACACCGGCCCCTGGCACATGGGCAACGACGAAACCCCCCAACACGGCTTCACCGACTTCTGGCGAACCTACCGCTACTGGAATGACGGCCGCGACTACTACGTCCAGTACCTGGAAGAGCTCGGCCTGGACCAGCTATTTCACGACGAACACCAGCGCGCCAACATGGCCCGCGCCGCCCGCACCGATCACGCCCAGCCGTCCATGGCCACCCAGATCCCAACGGAGCACACCCGCACCGCCTGGGCCGTCAGTCAGACGCTGGAGTTCCTGGATAGCGCCGACAGCCGCCCCTGGCTCTTCTGCTGCTCCATCAAGGACCCCCATCCCCCCGTCCTGCCGCCTCCCGAATTCGCCGACCTCGTCTCACCGCACGACGTCCAATTCGTCCCCTCCTGGGTCGACGACCTCTCGGACAAACCCGCCCTCCAGCGCGACTCCGTCAGCGTCCGCTGGACCTCCTACATGACCGACGACCAGTGGCGCCAATACATCGCCCACTACCACGGCCTTAACGCCCACATCGACACCGAAGTCGGCCGGCTATTGCAAGGCCTAGACGAGCGCGGCCTCACCGGCAACACCCTCGTCATCTTCCTCTCCGACCACGGCGAAATGATGGGCTCCCACCACATGGCCCACAAAGGCCCCTACATGTACGAAGACGTCTACGCCATCCCCTTCATCGCCCACTGGCCCGGACACATCGAAGGCGGCCGCACCCACCCCGATCTCTTCTCCACCGTTGACTTCGCGGCAACCCTTGGCGCCCTCACCGGCGTCCCCGTCGATGCCGGCGCCGGCCTCGATCAGTCCACCCTGCTAACCGAAGGCCAGCCCGGCCCCCGCGACGCCATCTACGCCGAGTTCTACGGCCAGGGCTCAGAAGCCGAACGCGGCCTCATGGCCATCAAATCCATCCGCACCCACGACTGGAAACTCAACATCTACCTCAACGACCGCTCCGAGCTCTACCACCTCGCCACCGACCCCCACGAACTCACCAACCTCATCGACCACCCCGAGCATGCTGAAACCCGCCGCCACCTCGGCCAACGCATCCTCCACTGGCTCCACGAAACCGACGACCCCCTGTCCCAGGTCTTCGCCGCCGAAATCGCATCCACCTAGCCAGCCACAAACGAGCCCACCACCGGACCGTTC
>VXPS01000157.1 GCA_009839425.1 Chloroflexota bacterium | reverse complement strand
GCGGTATCTACACCCGCGGCTACACCGGAGGCCTCTCCATGGCCCTCGCCTTCGGCCGCATCGCCGGTCGAGAAGCCGCCGCCAGCGCCCTGTCTCCCTAGTCGATCACCTCCGCCATTACCCGCATAAAGTTCTCGCCCGCAATCGCGTCCACCTGCCGCCCGCTATAGCCCCGCGCCTCCAGCGCCGCCAGGAACTGCGGCGTCTCGTGCGCGCCCGCAAACCCCTCAACCACATCCTCCAGGAACTCGAAATCCGTCCCTATACCCACGTGCTCATACCCCGCCACGTTCACCATGTGATCCACCACGTCCACCAGCGCCTCCAGCCCCACCGTCGAGAACGACGTCCACAGCGGCTTCGCTTCACCCCCGCGCACCCCGGCCTCCGCTTCAAATGGATCCAGTTCGCCCGACCGGATATCGGCCAGCATCTGCATTCCCCGCACCCGCTCTGACTCGTCGAACCCCGGTCCGGATCCGCGACCGTGCTGGCAGGCAATGTCGACAAACGCGGACGAACAGTGAATCCCAACCACCCCGCCCCCATCCGCGATCCGCCGAATGTGCTCGTCCGAGAGATTCCGCTGCAACCCGCTGATCGCTTTCGGGTTCGAGTGCGAGGCCACGATCGGGTCGCGGCTCTCCTCCAGCACGTGATCGATCGCCCGCTCCGACGCATGCGAAACGTCGATCAGGATCCCCAGCCGGTTCAACTCGCCAACCACGTCCCGCCCAAAGTCGGTCAGGCCGCTTGGCACTGATTGCTCGCTATCGCAGTCAATCCAACTCTGCGGCGCCGCATGCACCAGCCCTGTCACCCGCAGTCCAACCTCGTGGTATGCCCGCAGCATCGCCAGGTCCTCGGCCATCAGCAGATTCTCGGTATGCAGCAAAACTGCAATCTTGCCCACGGCCGCCGCGGCCCTGATGCCCTCGGTCGTTGTGACCAGCTCAAGGTCCTTGGACCCCTCGCACAACCGCCGCACCGCGTCGAATCCGCGCAGCACCCGTTGCACGCCCGGCGCCCCCTCGAAGAACGTCCGCCGGAACAGCTGCGTACTCGGGTTTTCGGAGGCATGACGTGCCGGCGTCGGATCCGCCGTGAACTCCCCCGGCGCCCCCTCCGACAGCCAGATGCAATCCACCCCGCCTCGCTTCAGCTTCGGAATGTCCACCTGCCGCCCCGGGACATCCACCGCTGGCTCGCGGTACTCGATCCCTTCCGCCGTGAAGTCCCGCTGCATATGCAAGTGAGCAAGCATGATCAATCGGTCGCTGGACATGGGTTCCTGACTTCAGATCGATTCCGCCGCAGACTGAAAGGCTACTTCGCCGTCAGCATCGTGAACTCCGTCCCTCGACGACGACCGTCCGCTTGCGCACTAGACGCTGGCCGATCATTCCCGCGGGCCGTAGCCCGCCTCACGTGATGAGTTGGTCAATCTGCACACGGGCCAGGGTGATCTTCTCGAGGTCACGGATGTTGCCCACGCTATACAGGCAGAGCACGGTGCCCTCGGGCGTAACGGCAAGGTCGGAGTAGCGGCAGGGGCGGGGATCGATGACTTTCGAGATCGGCCACGTGCGTCCGGCGTCCGCGCTCGCATAGATGGTCATTTCGGTACCGCCGGGGATGCGGCGGTTGACGCCGATCGGATGGGAGAACAGCAGAGTCTCCGGTCGGTTGTCGTCGCCCGAGCCATGGCGGGCGAGGCCCACGTTGACTGGCCGGCCACTGAGTTCGGGATGCTCGCCGAGTTCGTAGAAGCTCTGTCCGCCGTCGCGGCTGCGTGCATAGGTTCTGCCGTCGCGGCGCTGCGTGTTTCGGCGATAGCTGACGTAAATCTCGCCGCCGGCGGTTTCCACCAGCGACGCCTCGTCGGATCCATTGGGTAGGACTGCGCCGACCGTCCACGAAGTTCCGTGGTCGTCGCTGTAGAGCAGGCCGCCGCGCACGCCCGGAACCTGTCCGGGCTCGCCTTCCTTATAGAGGAAGGCCGGAATCACCAGCCGACTGCGGTGCGGCCCGGCCATGAGTTGAATCCCGTGCTCGTTGTTGTTGGGCCACCCGGTCCAGCCCTCGGCGTTTGGGCTCGGATCGACGCGCACGGCTTCCGACCAGGTCCGGCCGTCGTCGGTGCTCCTGACGAGCCCGAACCCGCCGCCCTGCGCGGCGTAGGTGCTGAAGTACCCAAGGTCATCCCGGACATCGGCGGGGATGTTCCAAAAGGTCACGAAAATCGTTCGCGTCACTCGGTCTTCAACAATCGCCCCAAGGAACGTGTACTGGCCTGGTTCGGCGTGGATGACCTGCTGTCGCGACCAGGTCGTGCCGCTGTCCTCGCTGCGCGCTGACAGCAGGTCGTTCTCGTGGCCGCCGTCGCTCATTGAATCGTGGCGCCGGCAACACACGGCAACCACGTTCCCGGCGTCCGTGACGATCAGTCCGGGCATGCCGACGCCGAAGCCGTCGTAGTTGTGGTACTGGAGGTTCGTGAAATCGACGGTCACCTTGGCCTGGGCCATCCGCTTGCGCATCGGCCGGTCGGTGCTGATGACCGCAATCAGAATCTCGTTCGGGTCTCGAGTACTGGTGTAGAAGTTCGCGGTCACCCCGAACGTGTGAATCGCATTCGCATCCGGCTCGTTCTGCTCCGAGAGGCCTTCCTTCGCCGAAACCTCCGCCGGCGCCTCCGTCCGATCCCAGTGATAGGCCGGCGCCCCGGTCAGCGTGTCACCCTGACCGGGGAAGAAGACGTCAACGTATTCGACCTGTGGGCTATTCACGTTCGCCTCCTGAGCGGGACGCCGAATGTGCGAGGCCTTCAGAGTATGGGTCGTTGGTGTAGGGCTCTCTACGCGTCAGCCGCCTGCCTGTAACTCTTGCATCTTCTCAACCGCTCTGCGCAGCCCTTCGGCGGGGTCGGTGTCGCCCAGGAGTACGTCGCGCACGAGGGTATTGCTCAACAGTTCGTTCTCGGACCGCGACAGGTCTGAATACGTGGCGTTCTCAAGCAGGTGAACGATCACATGCTCGTCGTCGCCGTGCAGCTCAGGCATTAGTCGCCGAATGACCGCCGCATCGACGCGAAACGGTGGCAGCGTTGAATCGGGTCCTATGACTGCGTGGAGACGCCGTAGCGCGTCGTAGGAGACTTCCGAATC
>VXPS01000267.1 GCA_009839425.1 Chloroflexota bacterium | reverse complement strand
GTTGTTTTTTTTTCTCTCAGCCCTTCTTCCCCCCCCCCCCCCCCCCCCCCACGGCAACCCCGTGAAATACATCAAGCGGTTGACGCTGCCGCAGGGGCTGAATCCGGTGGAACCCTTCATCCCGGTGGCCCGAATTACGGATATGCTCCTCAAACCCGGAGAGCCCTTCGACTACAACGGGCAACGGCTCCGATATCCCGACATCCGTCTCGTCTACTGGTGCGGCGGCAACACCTTCCACCACCATCAGGACCTCAACCGCCTGGTGGAGGCATGGCAGCGCCCCGAAACGATCATCGTCCACGAACCCTGGTGGAATCCTCAAGCCCGGCATGCCGACATCGTGCTGCCGGCTACCACCGTCCTGGAACGCAACGACATCGGCACAGCACCGGCCGATCCCATGGTATTCGCCATGGCGCGGGCCATCCCACCGGTCGGCGAATCACGGAACGACTACGACATCTTCTCGGGCGTTGCCGATCGATTGGGGTTCAAGGACGGCTTCACCGAGGGCCGGTCGGAGAAGGACTGGTTGTCGCACCTATATGATACGCTGCGCGGCGAGTTCATCCGCGACGGCGTCGAGTTGCCTCCTTTCGACGCCTTCTGGAGCGCCGGTCATATCACCCTGCCGACCGAGGGTGAGGAGAAGGTGCTGCTGGGCGGGTTTCGCGAGGACCCCACCGCACACCCTTTGCCGACCCCGTCCGGGCGTATCGAGATCTTCTCGGAGACCATCGCGAGCTTCGGTTACGACGACTGTCCCGGGCATCCGGCGTGGATCGAGCCGGCGGAGTGGCTGGGTGGAGAGAAGGCCGCCCGCTTCCCTCTCCACCTCATCTCGAATCAGCCTGCCACCAGACTCCACAGCCAATACGACCCGGGAGCCGTGAGCATGGATAGCAAGGTGCAGGACCGCGAGCCGCTCCTGATCCACCCCGCCACCGCCGCCACACGGGGGATCGAGGACAGCGCCGTGGTACGCGTGTACAACGACCGCGGAGCCTGCCTGGCCGGGGCCCGCCTCACGGAGAACATCTCACCCGACGTCGTCGTGCTCGCGACCGGAGCATGGTTCGATCCCGAGGAGCCCGGCGGGCGGGAGCGGCACGGCAATCCCAACGTCCTGACCCTGGACAAGGGGACTTCCCGCCTCGCACAGGGTCCCGTCTCCCAGACGGCGCTGGTCGAGGTTCAGGCGTTCGAGGGAGAGTTGCCGGAAGTACGGGCCTTCACCTCGCCCGACCTTGTGCAGCGCACGGGATAGAACCTGAGTTCCCTAGGCAGATGGCTGGCCCGTTCCGCGGAGACTTGTTACCAAGGGTTGTGCGTGCTGGTGAGCGGACAAGCATCATGTCCGACAAGGCAAAGGAGAAGGAAGGTGCCCGGTGGTGCCGCTGGTCTTCAAAACCAGTCTGAGGGCCGTAAGGTTCTCGGAGGGTTCGACTCCCTCCCTTCTCCGCCACACCTGCCATTGACGCGTCGAACACGCGAGGGGCGGCGGCGGTGAACCCCTCGTCCGACCCTCCGCCATCCGCGCCGGCCACACCGGAACCGTCTCGGGGCCGCATCCTCACGCTGTTGGCCGCCGGCCACGGTGTTACCCATTGGTTCTATGGTATCCTGACGGTATCCCTGCCCCTGATCACCAGGGACTTCGGCATCACATACACCCAACTCGGCGCGCTTCGCTCGGTTGAACGCGTATCCAATATCATCAGCATCACCGCCAGCGGCCTCGCCACGGACTTCCTGAAGGATCGCAAAGGTATACTGCTGTTGTCCCTGGTGTGGCCTTCCCTGTTCTTCTCGCTTCAGGGGTTCTCCACCACGTTCCTGGTATTCGGAGCACTCCTTTGCACCCAAGCCCTGGCGGGAGGGTTCATGTGGCACGCGCCGGCACGCGCCGTGATCGGCGACAGGTTCCCGGACCGCATGGGATTCGCCCTGGGAGTCCATGCCATGGGGGGTAATCTCGCCGCCTCCATCGGGCCGGTCGTTGTGGGGGCAGTGCTCGCTTGGGTGACCTGGCGCACGGTTTTCGCCTTCCAGTTCCTGCCCGGAATCGTCACCGCGCTCTTCCTCTGGCTCCTGTTGCCGCGCCTGGGACACGCGCCGCGGGACCGGCGGAACGTATCCTATGGCCGCGCGCTACGGAGCGACGTCCTCACCAATTTTCCATTGATCGGCGTAACCGTCGTGGCCGGCCTGCGATCCATCGGCGAGAATCTCATACCGACCTTTCTACCCCTCTATCTTTCGGTGGAGATGAAGATGGGGACGGCCGCCATCGGCATCTATCTGGGGTGCCTGGCGCTGGTAGGGACGGTTTTCGCTCCCATCGTGGGGCACATGTCGGACCGTTGGGGGCGGAAGAGCACGATCTTCATCTCGTTGCTCACGGGCGGACTGCTGATCGGCTCGATCCCGTTGTTCCCGTCCGGTTGGTTGCTGTTGCCTGTCGTGTCCTTGGGCGGGATGGCGCTCTTCGCGGTGGGACCCATCATCCAGGCCAGCGGCTTGGAGCACGCACCGAAGGATATCTGGGGCGCGGCACAGACATTCATGGACGTGGGCCGGTCTTCGTTCTCCCTGGTCTTCCCTTTGATCGCCGGCGCCGTAGCCGACCTCTACGGTTTGAGCTACACATTCTATCTCTTCGCCATCGTTAATCTCGTGGCGGCGGCCACGATCCTGATCGTCCCCAGGGCGCGAACTCCCATAAAGGACTTGAAGACCTGAACCGAGGTGAGGCACCCTGTGAAGATGCCATCGAATCCGCAGTCGAGTACGACCCTCCGCACACTCACGGAGCGGTCGAACGCCAGGGGACTCGCCCATCTGGCACTCCATCTCGGGGTGATCGCGGCGACGGGAGCCCTGTACGCAGCAGCTTTCGGCACAGCCTGGATGTTCCTCGCCGCATGGGCCTACGCCACCTGTCTCGTCTTTCTCTTCGCGCCGCTCCACGAGACGATTCACGGCACCGCGTTCCGAAGCCGCTGGCTCAACCGCACGGTCTCGACCGCCTGCGGGTGGATCCTCATGCTGCCTCCCCGCTACTTCCGCGCGTTCCATTTCGAGCACCACCGGCACACGCAGGACCCGGAGCGCGACCCGGAGCTTGCGACGCCCCCACCCCGGCCCTGGCGCGAGTACCTCTGGCGT
>VXPS01000425.1 GCA_009839425.1 Chloroflexota bacterium | reverse complement strand
ATGCCCACGAGGGGTATCTTGTCCTCCAGCGGCACCTTGCCGCCCGGATACGCCAAGCCGCCTGCGGCGTCGAACGCCGCCGTCGCCAGCGGCCCGGCGAAGTGTGGATCCGTGCCCACGCCCCGGTACATCGCCTTCCAGGCATCCGGGTCCGGACCGGTGGTCCAATCTCCGAATCCCAGCACGTGACCGATCTCGTGGAGTGCGCTCCGATACAGCCGATCAACGTCCGAATCTGGACGGCGAACGTACCAAAGTGAGAATGCGTTCATGCCTAGAAAAGCTTGCCCGGATTCTTCGCGCTTACCGCAGATAGTGGCGGTTGCCGATGCATTACCCTGTAGTGCGACGAATCTCATTCGGATTAGCAAGTCGTCGATGACGCCCACCACGCGCGGCGGGGAGGGTTCATTGGCGCATGAGCCGACCAACGAATCCCGCACCGGCACGTCCGGCAGGTCGCCTGTCACCACCTCCATCCACCGGTCCGCAGCCCGCCGTACCACCGCTTCCTCCTCGACCGTGAACCCCGGATCGAAGTACAGTTCGATGTTGAACGCCTCGGGATCCGGTGCCGGAACCACCCACGCCCGGAAACGATGGGTCGCACCCAGACCTTCGGGGTCGGTTGCCTGTACCTGCACCACGGTCGTATCCACCGACTGCGGATCCAGCCACAGCACCCCGTCTTCGATCCGCGCGGCCACCACTCCGGGCTCGGTCATCGCAACGGCGAAGGCCAGCGAGTCACCGTCAGGATCGTCGAAGTATTGGGCGAGCTTCAGGTCGGCAGAGGGACCCCCGGCCTGAAGCCGGTGAGCTGGAATCGGCGAACGCGCCACCGGGCTCCGGTTGTCTGTCTCCGCGAAAAGCACCAACTCTTCGCCCCGAACCACTTCCAGACCTCCGTAGCCATCCGCCCGCACGTCCGGTAGCGGTGGGAACCCGAGATGCACCGCACCGCCGTCCGCGTTTGCCGACACCTCGAAGGTGGTACTGACTGTGTCGCCGAGTAGCAGCGAGACGGTGTCGCGCGAGATTGATCCGCGCTGCACCGACACCGGAACCGTGAACGCGAAGGGAGCGCCCGGGGGTACCCGCAACGCCACCCGCGCCGGACTAGGCGACAGCGGGTTGCCATCGAGCCGCACGAACTCAGGCCGGATGGGGAAGGGCGCCCCCGGGTTGGCTTGGAGTGTGACCCATTCGAGTGCGGTCAGCCCCGCGAACAAGCCCGGCGGCAGCTGGGCAAGCTCGTTGCGCTGAAGGCTCAGTTGCGCGAGCTTTGGCGTCCCGGCGAAAACGCCCAAGGGCAGTTCGGCCAGATCGTTGCTGCTCAGGTCCAGCCTCGCCAGTTCCTGTAAACCGCCGAAGATGCCCGGCGGAAGAATCTCCAACCGGTTCCGCTCCAAACGTAGTTGTCGGAGGGCTGGCGTGTTTGCAAACAGCCCGGGGGGCAATTCGGCGAGCCGATTGCCGTCCACATTGATCCGCTCAAGCTGGACCGTCTCCGAGAACAAACTCGGCGGCAGTTCTGTCAGCAGGTTATCCCCGACGGCCAGATGTTGGAGGCGCGACAGCGAGTTGAAGATACCCTCCGGCAGCGAGGCCAGTTGGTTCCCACGCATGGTCAACAACCGCAGATTCGGAAGCCTGCCGAAGAGGTCCGGCGGCAGTTCCGTCAGTTCGTTGTAGTCGAATCGGAGACGCTCCAGTTCGACCATATTCGCAAACGTCCCCGGTGCCAGCTCGGTGATTTGATTGTGCCAAAAGTTCAGCTCTTGCAAGGCCGGGAGCTCAGAGAGCACCTCTTGCGTCAACTGCGTCAACTCGTTCGACGCCAGGACCAGCCGCCGCAAGCGGGAAAGTCCGCTGAAGATTCCTGGTGGCAGGTCCATCAACAGATTGTCGGCGAGATTCAATTCTTCCAGCCCGGCCAGCCCGGCAAAGTCTCCATCCCGAAGCCGTCTGATGCCCTTGCCTACGAGTACGAGGCGACGTATGCCTCCGAGCGTCGCCTCCGTCACCTCCGAGCAACTCCTGACACGGAAGGCTTGGCGTGTGATCTCCGCGCTCACCGCCGGGGTCCGGTTGCACACTCCTTCAGCCGACACGGCCGTGGCGTCGAACCCCACCGCTAGCCCGCCCGCCGATGCCGCAAGCCGCTGGACGCCAAGCTGCTGCCCGAGGGTCCACACAGCCGACGCAAGCCCGAGGCTGTCCGTCTCCGCCGCGCCCGGATTCGCCCGCCCGCTCCCCGCCTCCGGTTCGAACGTCACCGCCGCGCCCCAGATCGGCCGGCCGGTCTCGTCGGAGACGTGTACCGTGACGGAATCCGGCAGCGCGTGCCGGGCCACCGCCCACTGATCGTCTCCGGAGACTATCTCGACGGATGCCACCGCTTCGTCGGGGTCCCGCGCCGTCGCGATGACCTCGGCGCTCGCGTCGCCCCCGGTGGAGACCGCGAGCGTCTGAGGTCCGGGGACCGTCCCAAGGGTCCAGGTCGTCGAAACCACTCCCGCACTGTCGCTCACCGCCGTCTGGGGGTCGGCGCGGCCGCCCGCGTCCGGCTGGAACCGGATCGTCGCAGCGGAAATCGACCGACCGACGTCGTCGAGAGCCCGCACGGCGATGGGTTCGGCCAAGGCACGTCCGTTCCACGCCCACTGGTCCCGTCCCGAAAGCACTTCGAACGACGCCACCGCGTCATCCGGGTCCAAGGCCGTGGCCGCGATGATCACGCTCGCCGCGCCCGCCACCGAGACCGCCAGCGTCTGCGTTCCCGGCTCCGGCCCGAGCGTCCATCTGGCCGCCGCCAACCCCTCTTCGTCGCTGGACGCTTCTCCGGGCTCGACGCCGCCATGCCCCGCACCCGGCTCAAACCGCACCGCTACCCCGGACACCGGCACGCCTCCCTCGTCGAGGACGCGCACGCCGACAGGCTCGGTCAGCGACAGCCCAAGGCCCGCCCTCTGCCCCTCGCCGAACGGCTCCAACACGGCCGGCAATTGACGCACACGGACCAGCGCATGGTCCGACGACTGGGGAGTCCAAGCCTGAACGCGCGCCTCGCCGTTGCCGCGCGCGGTCACCGTGCCTTTCGCGTCCACGGTGAAGACCGCCAAGTCCCGGCTGTTCCACTGGACCGCGCCGCCGCCCCGAACCGAGAACGTGAACTG
>VXPS01000008.1 GCA_009839425.1 Chloroflexota bacterium | reverse complement strand
TTCACGCCCTTCGCCGCGGCGGCTTCGGCGCAGGTACGGGCCGTGTCGGGGCCGTTGGTGCCGAAGTCGATCCACAGCTGGCCTTCGCGGGCGCTCTCAATCGCGCCATCCGCGCCCAGCAGCAGCTCCAGCGAGACTTCGGGGGTCGGCACATTCACGCAGACCACGTCCGACTGCGCCGCCACCTCGGCCGCCGTGCTGGCGGCCGTGCCACCGTCGGCCACGAAATCGTCGACCTTGCCGCGGCTGCGGTTGTGCACGATCAGGTCGTGCCCCGCCGCACGCAGGTTGATCGCCATGGGCATGCCCATCTTTCCGAGACCGATGTAGCCGATTCGCATGTCGTTGTGTCCCCTTGCTGCCGTGCCTGGCGCTAGACCTGCGCCCAGGCGAGTTGAAACGTGCGCTTGCAGTTGCCGATTATCGCGTCTGCCGACTGGTCCGGCGCGGGCTTCATCTCAAACGAGACGAGCGGCATTGGCGTCGGTAGGTCGCGCTCGAAGTACCCGATCTCCATCAACGTCTTAAGGTACGCCGTCAGTTCCGGTACATCGTTCTCACCCGCCGGGTCCCCGAAGACCGGATGCTGGTCGCCGTATTGCGGATGCTCGCGGTCGCGCATGATGCAATTGCCGATGTGCGCCTGGATCAGGTGCTCGCCGGCCGCACGTAGTGAGGTCGGCGGGTCTTCGTCCAGTAGCGGCAGGTGGCTCAGGTCCAGGCACAGCCCGAAGTTCGGGGTGGACGCGCGGACCATCTCGCTGACCCGCACGCAGAGGTCGATCGGTCCCAGCAATGAGTTCTTCTCGATCGCCCGGTCGAACTGCTCCAGCGCGATCCAGATGTCCTGCCGGCCGGCGTAGTCGCACAGCTCGGTCAGCGACTCCACGACACTCGCCACCGCAGCCTCTTCGCCGCCGGGCGCCGGCGCCGAATTAGGCCCGTCCAGCAGCGTCACCATCGTGATGCCCAGTTCCGCCGCTTCGTCGATGGCCCCCTTGACCTGGGTCACCGCGTCATCCCGCGCGTCCGCGTCGGTCGAGGCCAGGTTCAGGCCTCCGCTGAGAAGCAGCGGGTGCGCCCCGTAGCCCAGGGTCAGGTGCGCGGCTTCAGCCAACCGGCGCATGGCCGCGCGCTGCGACGGATCGTTGATGCGGGCGATCTCCAGCGCATGAAAGAACCCGTCCGCCGCCAGCGCTTCGGCAGCTTCCACGGCGTTCCCGTCGCCGCTCTGGAGGTCGGGATGCAGCATGAACTGCACGATCCCGATGTGCATGTAGGCCTCTGGCGGTCGATTCACGACGTTAAACCTCGCTCAGTCGGGTGGGCGCACGACATCCCCATGGTGACGCGAGCCCGCTGGGCGTGTCGAGTATTCCAGTGACGTCGGCGCTCAGACGCCAACTGCCGCGGGCTCGTATTCCGGCAGGAACTCCTTCACGGCCTGGAATGCCTCGTCGATAGCCGCGTCGTCCAGCGACGTCTTCGGTGCCGCGACCCAGGGCTCCATGATCCCCAGCCGGCTCAGCACACCCTTGGCCGTAGCCTGCATGAACGGCGAGGGCCCACTCAGCGCGCGCAGGAATGCGTGCTGTCGGTTCTGGGCTGCTGCCGCGGCGTCCAGGTCACCGCCACACCAGGCGTTATAGATCGCCGTCACCAGCTGCGGCGCCACGTTGGGCGCCGGACCGGTGGTGCCGTCGGCGCCGGAGTTGAGCGCGTGCAGCAGCGTCGCGTCGCCGCCCACGATCACTCGGAAGTCGTCCCCGCGCATCGCATCCAGGTAGTCCAGCAGGTTCTGCGGGCTACCGGAGCTGTCCTTGGTGCCCTGAACGCCTACGTCTCGCAAGCGCAGCAGCGTGGCCGCGTCCACCGACACCTTGGTCATACCCGGAATGTTGTAGAGCAGCACCGGCACAGGCGATGCGGCGACGAGATCCTCGAAGTAGCGCACGACTTCGTCGTTGCTCATCGGGAAATAGAACGGCGGATTGACCAGCAGGCCGTCGGCCCCCAGGTCGCCGGCCTGGACGGCCTGCGCGTGCGTGCGTTCCACGCAAGGCTGCCCGCAGGCCACGATGACCGGGACTTCGCCGTCGGCTTCCTCGACGCCCGCGCGGATCGCGACCGCGCGCTGGTCGTCGTTGATCGCCGCGAATTCGCCGGTCGTGCCCAACAGCACGTAGCCGTGACAGCCGGCGTCCAGAACTCGTCGCGCCAGTCGACGCATGGCGGGGCCGTCCGCCGTCAGGTCCGCGGTCAACGGCGTGAGCAAAGCCGGAATCACGCCGTGCAGGCGTTCCTGGAACCGGGTCATAGTCTGGGCGCCCCAATCGGGTCGGTGACTCGAAGTATAGGAGCCGCCGCCTCAGACGTTCGCCCGCGTCTGCCCGCCGTCCACGTTCAGGCAGGCCCCCGTTACCAGGCTGGCCTGGTCCGACGCCAGGAACGCCACCACCGCCGCGATCTCCTCGGGATGACCGAACCGCCCCATAGGGAAGTCCTGCCGCAGGAACTCCGCCATGCCGTCAGGGTCCGCCTGCATGCGCTGTTCCCAGCCGCCGCCCGGAAAGATGATCGAGCCCGGCGCCACCGCGTTCACCGTGATTCCCTCCGGCGCAAGCTCCCGGGCCATGGTCTTGGAGAGGCTGTTCATGGCCGACTTGGCGGCGTTATACGTCGGCGGGCCTCCCTGCTCGCGCCCGTAGATCGACGTGATGTGGATGATCCGCCCGGCCCCCTTCGCCCGCATGTGCGGCAGCGCCGCGCGGCTGGCCCGGATGGCCGGCCACAGGTTCACGTCCAGCGTCGCCGCCCAATCGTCATCGGTCGCTTCCCCAAACGTCCGGCCGCCGGTCGATCCGCCCACGTTGTTCACCAGGATGTCCATCCGCCCCAAGGCTTCCACGGTCTGCTCGACCGCCCGCGCGGACGCCGCCTCCTCGGCCATATCCAGCTCGAACCCGGCTGCCTGCACGCCCACCGCCTCGATCTCCCCAACCGTCTGCTCCAGGCGCTCCCTTCCGCGCGCCGTAATCGCCACATTGCAACCCTCAGCCGCCAACGCCAACGCAATCGACCGCCCAATCCCCCGGCTGCCACCAGTCACCAACGCGGCCTTGCCATTCAGTCCCAGATCCATGCGTGCACTCCCTTAGCCGCTCTTGGCCATGGGCATCCAGCGCCGCGGCTTCGGCTGCGCCAGCCAGGCCAGTAACTCGTCCAGTGAAAGCGTGTTGATCACGTCCGCCGCCCGCAGCCAGGCCCTTCGAGCCGTCAGCACGCCGTAGCGCATGTAGGCCAGGCTGTCGGGATGGTGGGCGTCGCTGTTGATGGAAATGGCCACGCCCAATTCGGCAGCCCGCCGGGCAGTGGTGTCGTCCAGATCCAGCCGCTCCGGCGCGGCGTTGATTTCCAGCGCGGTTCCGGTGTCGGCCGCCGCCTTCAGCACGGCCTCCACGTCAAACGTGTATCCGTCCCGCAGCCCCAGCATGCGCCCGGTGGGATGCCCGATGATGTCCACGTGCGGGTTCTCGATCGCCGCGATCAGCCGCTCCGTCATCTGCTCCGGCGGCTGGTTGAAGTTGCTGTGCACCGAGGCCACCACCACGTCCAGGTACGCCAGGATCTCGTCGCTGAAATCCAGGCTGCCATCGGCAAGGATCTCCACCTCGCTCCCATGCAGCAGGCGCACGTCCGTGGACGCTTCCCGCTCCCGCCCAATCTCCTCGGCCTGCTCCGCCAGCCGCTCCGGGCTCAGCCCGTTGGCCACCAGCAGGCTGCCCGAGTGATCGGTCACCGCGAAGTACGCAAGCCCGCGGCCTCGGGCGACATTCAACATCTGGCCGATCGACGCCGCCCCGTCGCTCCACAGCGAATGCCCGTGCAACTCACCCTTGATGTCGCCAAGCTCGATCAGATCGGGCAGCTCGCCAGCCTCGGCCGCCTCGATCTCGCCCCGGTTCTCGCGCAACGCCGGGTCGATCCACGGCAGGTCCACCGCCGCGTAGACGTCCTCCTCGGTCGCCGCCGGGCGTCGCTGCCCGCTTTCGGAGTCCAGGAACCCGCGCTCGTTCAACGACAGCCCCCGCTGCAGCGCCCGCGCCCGGATCTCGATGTTGTGTTCCTTCGACCCCGTGAAATACGCCAGCGCCGCCCCGAACTCATCCGGCGCCACCACCAGCAGATCCACCTGGAACCCGCCGCCGACCAAAACGGCAGTCTTGGTCCCGCCGGTACCCACCACCTCTTCCACGTCGGCGGCGGCGATGAAGTGCTCCATCACCGGCCCGGGATCGTCCGCAGCGGCCAGGATGTCCAGGTCGCCGATCGTCTCCCGACCGCGCCGCAGGCTCCCCGCGTACTGCACGGTCTGAACCCCTGGCGCCGCCTCCACATGCGCAATCAGCCGCTCCGCGATCGGCAGCACGTCCCCCAGCCGCCGCCGCGCAATCCGATCCCGGAACCGTCCCAGTTCCCGCAGCAGCCGAGCCTGACGCTTGGCCCCAATCGTCCGGATTCCCGCCAACTCCCCTGCCCGCGCCGCCGCCTCCAGCGCGTCCACACTGTCGATCCCGTGCTTGTTGTACAGCGTGGCGGCGGTCTTCGGACCGAGACCCGGAATCAGCAGCATCTCGAAGACGCTGTCCGGAATCTCGGCCCGCATCTCCTCGTACTCGTCCACCCGGCCCTTCGCCACAAACTCGCCCAGCACACCGGCGATGCCCTTACCGATTCCCCGCACCTTGGAAATCTCGCCGCTTTCCACCAGTTCCGCCACGTCCGTGGTCAGCGAATCGACCCGCCGCGCCGCGTTCCGAAACGCCCGTACCCGGAACGTATTCGCCCCGCGAATCTCCAGCGCGTCAGCAAAGCCTTCCAGCAGCTCAGCCGCCGCCTTGTTCAGCATCGCGCGAGTTTTCCTGAGAGTGCCGACGTTCCGCATTGTGTCCCATTCGGCAAGGTCAGATCACCCAGCCATCAGGGCCACGCGACCGGACTCGTCTCACGACGTGCCCTAAACACCCGCCATGGTGAACACGATCTGGAAGAGCGCTTCAAACGATGGCGCCGCACGCCCGACACGTCGATATCGACATGCGCGTGAACGAGACTGGGATACGGCCTGACAAAAAGCGAACGAGCTGCTAGGATGCCGTATGAATACCGAACGAACATTTTCCGTACGGCTGGCGGGACGCGCGGGGAGGCCGTCATCCAGCCCAGTGACGGCGGTGCGTCCGACATGGCCGTGGCGGACTGGTGGACAGCTTCGGCCCTTGCAGCCGTGTCCGGACTGCGGGGTCGCACTGCGACCGCTGGGTCGGTGCCTGAGTTGTCCGGCCTGCGGTTGGGGGGCGTGCGGCTAGAGCGGCCGGTACCAGCGCCGCGGCTTATTCGGTTTCCGCCGGACCGGCCTGGTGCCGAGCTGTTGGCGGACCAGGTGGAGGTCGTCCCGAAAGAGTTTGCGCGGGTCGGGTGGTGGACTGGAGTCGTCGCCCCCGCTCAAGCGGCCGATGTAGCCGCCTTCGAGAATCGCGAAGACTTCGAGCTCGCGCCGCGACACTTCAGCCAGCACCTGCGGCCAGTCGGTGAGGCCGTCGGTGAGGATAGCCGGCGTTCGGGACCAGCCGTCAGGGCCCGACTCGATGGTGGAATTGGCGATGCTGAGGGCTTGCACGTGCTCATCGAGCGCGTCGAGGTCCAGTCGCCACGCTTCCAGGGCCACGGGGCCGAAGTCGCCAGGCGCAAGACACATGCCCACGTAGCCGGGCAGACGACCGTGCAGCATGTCAGCGGCATGTCCGGACTGTTCCTGGAGAGAGCCGGGAAGCTGACGGACGAGGGCGCGCAGGTTGTGCCGACGGCAGAGCGTCTCCAGCCCGCGCAAGCCGGCGCGGGCGGCCTGGAGAGAGTCCAGGTAGGAGGCACCGTCGAGCCGCGACCATGCCCCGTAGCGAATGTAGGGGACGCGCGCTTCCTGGCAGCCGCGATGGATGTCTTCGGCGTGGTCGTCGAAGGGTGAGGTCAGGTCGGTGGTAACCATGACGACGCGCACGCCGGCGTCGGCACAGTCGACGGTGACCTCGATCAGGTCAATGGCTTCGGACGGGTCCACCTGGCCGCCGGGGGCGATGACGAGATCGATGGCGTCCAGGTCCAGCGCCCTGGCTTCGGCGACGAGATCCGCGGCCGAGTGGCCCGGGAAGGCGGTACCGGAGAGCACGTAGCGGGGAAACTTGAGGGCCAACTGGCGATCCGGGGAGGGGGTGGGTTCCAAGCCTACGACCAGTCCGGCAACGGACGGATTGGCATGTCGAACACGTAGGTCTGGCGGAAGGGTTGCGCTGAGATCAAACCGCCTTCCCGCAGGCTGTAGTCCATGAGAAGTATCGACAGGTCGTCGATGAGGCCGCGGGACAGCAACAGGCGCAGGCGATGGTCGCCGGAGAGATTGGCGTTGCGGGCTATCCGGGGCGGATGCTCGCGGCCGTCGACCGTTTCGGCGAGCGTTCGAGTGTCCGGGTCGTAGCGAAAGTCGATCCGTTGGGCCGGCGCGGTGATGTGGCCGGCGCTCAACCAGAAGCCGTGCGTCGGTGGGCCGTCGTTGCGCGAGGTCTCCGCGTAGGACATGCCGACGCTACCGCCGGTGCCGGTGGGGTTGGTGGTGATGATGGCGCCGGTGATCGCGTCATCCTGGGCGCTCACGTCCACCGAGATGATGTGGCGGGGGACATGCTCGGCGGTGGCGGTCCCAGCCGCGACGCCCGGCGCCAGGCGCGCGGCGACGATCTGCGGGCGGGCGGTGAATCCGCCAGCGCTCACCTGCAGCGCAACTCCGGGCTGCGGTGGGACCGTGATCCAGGTGAGGCCCGGATTGACGGGTACCGCGGCTGGACCGGCCTGAACAGCACCACCCGATGCGGAAACAACTCCGAAGAGCAGAGGCTGATTAACCGGGTGCAGGTCGGCGCCTGTGGCCAGTCGCCCGTCGCGCAGTCCTAGCTGCAGGCTCCCGGTCGCGGGGATATCCAGCGAGCCGAGGGCTTGTCCGAGGTCGTTCGCCGTGAGCCGCTGTCCGGGCGCGTCTCGGTAGATCGTCCAGTAAGGGGTTGAGTAGATCGCGTCGGATTGGAGCAGTGCGTGAGTTCGCGGGTCTTGGGCGGAGTTGAGGACGAAGTAGTCATAGGCCGGGTCGGCCAGGATTTCGTAGGGATAGGCGGGAGAACTGGCGAGTCCGCCAAGCTTTCGTCCAACCAACAGCCCGGCCCACACGCTGGTGGAGCGTCGGGCCCAGGACTCGGATTGATGCCGCGGATAGTGGAAGGCCAGCACGTGGTCGCCGATGCGGCGCCGGGCCTCGGGCACCGGGTAAGTAAGGGTGGGCGCGAAGTAGACGCGGCTGCCGGGTGGGACGCGATCCGCGACTGCCCGGGCGTCGTGCGCGATGCGGCGTTCGGCGTTCCAGCCGACGCCCTGCCAGTTCCACCAGACGCTGAGGTAGGTGTTGTAGACAAGGGCCAGCGAGAGGATGGCGAGGATGCCGATCGCGATGCGGCCCAACATGGCCTCAAAGGGGGCGAGCGCAGATTCCAGACGCCGTGTGGCGCCCTCGTTCCAGAGCTTGAACTCGCCGTGGTAGATGTTGGCAATGCCCGAGGCCAGGAGAACCGTGACCAGGAACGCTACGTAGGACAGGTTCTTGAAGTGGCCGTAGTGGTAGCCCGCACCTGCCGCGACCCAGAGCATGAATCCGGCGAAGCCGGCAGCCAGCGCCAGGGTGACGCGCTGATCGCCGCGCACCGTGAGGGCACCGAGCAGGGCCAGCGCCAGGGCGGGCCAGAAGAGGGCGCCGAGGACTGCTTCAAGCGCGTCGGTGCCGCCCACGCCGAGGAGTAGCTCCAGGGGACCGCTGCGGGGGATGAGGCGGTACGCCTCCAACCCGAAGGCCAGTTCCACGTTGGCGAATTGGCGGTCGCCCCAGGCGTTGCCGAACTGGCCGTTGAGGTCGCCGGCGATGTCAACAAGCTGTGGCAGGGCCCAAACGAGGAGCCAGACGATTCCGGGGGCGCCCAGGATGGCAGTTCCAGCGCCCAAGGCCAGGGTGCGACGCAGGGTGGTGCGTCGCCGGCCAGCGGTGATCACGAGCACCGCAACCAGCGTTACCGCCACGGCCAGGTAGACGGCCGAGATGGCCCAGAAGTAGGACACCAGCAGGGCGGCGCTAACCAGTGCGGCCAGGACCAAGGCCCGCGCGCCGCCGCGCCGAAGAGCCACGATGCCTGTCGCGGCCGCCAGCGGGAAGAGCGCGAAGGCAACGGTATGGGGTCCGAAGCCCATGCCGGCAAACCAGAGGGGCAAACCGTGGAGCGCGTAGATCGTCGCCGCCAGACCGGAGGGGCGTTCGGAAATCTGGAGACCGGTTCGGGCAAAGATGTAGACGGCGGGCACGCTGGCGGCGAGCAGCAGGTATAGAAGCGGGACGTAGGCGTGGAAGGCGGGGGCGTTGGAGAGGATCGAGCCGATGGACAGCAGGTAGGGAAAGCCCCAGCCGCGTGAGTGATTGCGCAGGCTTTGGAACTCTTCCTGGAACGGTCCTTCGGTCAGCCCGTGCATGAACACGGTGTTCCACTTGAGGGCCTCTGCCAGGGGGACGTAGAGATCTTCGTCAATGTTGAGGCCCAACATCGCGCCGGACCGGCCGTGCAAGTGTGGAAGAAAGGCGGTTACCAGCAGCAGCGTGCCGGCAACCAGAACAACGGTTTGCGGCTTGGAGAGTCGCGGCAGCCACCAGCCATCCCGGCGCACGGTCCAGGCAGATAGCGCGGCGCCGGCGCCCAACAAAAGTGCGGTGGCGACCCGTAGGTCCACGATGAGATTGAGCGCATAGGCGCCGACAATCAGTGCGGCCACGCCCACGAGCGAAACCAGCAGGAATCCAGTGACCCTTAGCTCTGGTGGCGCCAGCAGACGGGTGAGCCCGTAGCCAACGACCAGGCAGGCCGCGGACATGGCCAGCACCACGGTTGCTGCTTCCAGACCGACGACCATCATTTCAGGCACGGCGCGCTATCCGAGGTCGCTGTGGAGGCGTGGGTGGTTCAGTGCGTGGAATTGGCCGAAGCCCGCAGGAGACCGGCGCCTCCGGCAACTCCAAACATATGGCCAAGGCCCGCGGCGGCGCCAATCGCGGCGCCCAAGCCGGTGAAGACGGTGACCACAGCGACGAAGTCGCCGGCAGACACGGCAAAGGATCCTTGCACCAGCGGTGCCCATAACCGCAGCAGGATCAGTTCGGTTGCGCCAGCGAGCTGGGTTGCCGAAACCATGGCCAGTGCGAGGACGACGCCGCCAAGGCCCACGCTGGTCACCATTCCAGCCAATATCAGCACACCAGCCATCGACGTCGCGGTCCACGCCGGGCGTTCTCGGAGTCGAGCCAAGACCTCGTTGTATGCCGCGCCGGCGGGACGCCCCGCAACGATGACATGGGGGATAACCGTCCAGAGAAAGACATTCACACCGGCCAGCACGATGGCATCGGCCAGGAACAGGACCACGAAGATCGCGGCGATCAGGGCCACCGGTCGCTCGGTAGTAATTACGGTGTCCGGGGGACGCGTGAATCCGAAGACGGCGACTTGCACAACGGCCAACGCGCCAACGACCAGCAGAAGCGGCAGCGAGGCCAGCGCCAATGCGGGAACTTGTCGCCAGGCGTCCCGCAGCGCGCGCCTGGCCGACGTGTCGCGCTCATCGGTGGCGCGATCGGCAATCAGGGCAGCGGCGCCCAGCGCGCACGGCCACAGGACTAGGACGAGGACCGTCGCCAGTGGGACGACCACCAGAGCCGCAGGCGACCGGATGAACATGAGCCCCCCGGCGAGCCCCGCCAGTGCTCCCGCTGCTGTGCCGACCCCCAGTCCTATCGCCAGCGCTCCCGGCTGCGCCACGGTCGACACGGCGGCACCGAGCGGCTCAAGGAGGTGTAGCGGATCGTTCAGCCTCGCGGCCGGCTGCAACGGGTCGGGTCGAGACATTGCTGAGTTACCGGCAGTATATCGGCGGAGCGTGCGCATACATTGGCATTGCATTGACGATAGCTGAGGCGCTGTGGGCGTAACGGACGGGCAGTCCGGCGCCGGTTCCCGCGCCGCCGTGATCGGCGCGGGGCGTATGGGGCATGGCATTGCCCTGGAGGCCGCGCGCGGCGGCTTTCAGGTCTCGATCTACGACGCGCAAGCGGGCCGGGCCGAGGCGGCCATTAGGGAGGCCAAGGCCGACGCTGACGACCTGGTGGCGGCGGGCGTGATCCAGGCGGCCGACATTCCGACAATCGTTGGGCGGCTGACCCCAGCGACTGATCTGGAGAGCGCCGCGGCGGGGGCCCACGTCGTCTTCGAGGCCGTGGCCGAGGACCTGGAAGTCAAACGGCGGGTGTTTGCGCGGCTGGATGGGGCGGCGCCGCCAGCGGCGTTGTTGCTCTCGAACACGTCCAGCCTGGCCATCAGCGATATCGCCGCGGCGTGCGAGCGGCCCGAGCGGGTGGCGCTGGCGCACTGGATTCTGCCGCCACACCTGATTCCGGCGGTGGAGGTGGCGCCGGGGCCGCAAACCAGCGCAGCCACCATCAAGGCCGTGCGGGATTTGCTGGAGCAGCTGGGCAAGTGGCCGGTGGTGCTGGAGCGCGAGATGCCGGGTTATCTGATCAACCGGTTGCAATTCGCGCTGCTGCGCGAGGCGATGGACCTGGTTGGGCAGGGGGTGGCGTCGGCTGAGGAAATCGACCGCGCGGTTCGCGGGTCGATCGCACGGCGGATGCCGGTGATGGGCCTTTTCGGGCAGGCCGACCTGGCGGGACTGGACGTGTACCGGCAGATCTTCAGGTACCTGGCGGCGGACCTGAGCAGGTCCGATGGACCTCCGCAGGCGCTGAACGATGCCGTGTTAGCCGGCAATACCGGCGCCGCCGTAGGGCAAGGCTTCTATTCCTGGACCGAGGATGAGCGCGAGGAGGCGCTGCGGCGGCGCAATGCCGAGCTGATCCGGCTACTTCGGGCGGACCGGGGCGGCTGAGTCGGACTTGCCGGCGACCGGGCGAGTGGCCGGATCCATGCCGAAGAACCGGCGACCGACCAGGTAAGCGGCGCCGGCCTCGGTGCCCATGGCCGCGATGCGGGCGACGGCGCCCACGCCAGCCCCCGTCCAACCGGCCAACGGCGTAATCAGAAACAGGAACGACGCCATCATCAGCAGCCGTGAGAAAGCGGTGAAGGCAACCCGGCGCGTCCGACGCTGGTTCATCGTCATCGACTGGTAGAACTGGCGCACCGCCATCAACAACGGGAAGACCGAGAGAATCTTCAGGGCCGTGATGGCGTCGGGCACCAGGGCCTCGGGGGCGCCTACCAGTTCGGCGATCACGACGCGATTCAGCGGGGTGAAGGCAATCAGGGCCATGAAGCCGCCCATACCCAGACCTACGCCGTAGACGAAGCGCCTGGCGCGGCGCTGCTGGTCGGCATCACGTCCAAGCACCAGCACGACCTGCCGCAGGGCCGCCATGGCGGTGAGCGGCAACATGCCCAGGCTGAAGGCAATGCGGAACGCGCCAACCGTGGCCTCGGGGTCGGGCAGCCGCAGCAACCCGGCGTTGACCATGGGATGACCGATGGTGAGGGCGAACTGGGTAATGATCAGCGGGATCAGGAAGCCGGTCAGGTAGCGGAAATCCAGGGGCGCTTCGCCCGCCGGGTCCGGGGCGTAGGGCGCGGTGCGGTCGACCTGGCGGACGAGCAGCACGGCCAGCGCGCCCTCGATGACGGCCACGATGACCCACACCACGGCGGCGCTGTATATGCCGGGAACCGGCAGCTGCGGGACGACGCCCAGGCCGAGCGCGATCAACACCACCTGGCCGACAGCCGGGGCTACCCAGATCAGGTTGGAGCGGCGCCGGTGCGCCAGTTGCGCCAGGTTGAACACCCGCAGCAAATTGAAGAGCGGGATGGCCAGCGAGATGCGCATCATGGTCATCACCTCTGGCAGCAGGCTCTCAGGCGTCCCCATCGCAAAGCGGAAAAAGGTCTCGCCAATGCCCGGCAGCGCGAAGAGCGTGCTGACCCCGGTGATGACGGCCATGTACAGCAGCATGTAGCGCTGGATGACGGCGAAGGACTGGCGGCCGCGAACCAGCACGAGGTAGGCGCTCTGAATGGCCGTGCCTGAGGCGCTGAGGATCTGGACAACGCTGGCGACGATCGCGAAGGCCGCCAGCGACGTTTCCGGATCGACCGCCCGCGAGATACCGGCGTCCAGCACCGGATTCCGCAGCGTCTGAAACACCTGCGCCGCGGCCAGCGGCAAGAAAAATACCGCCATTGCGCGGTACGTCGTCGGAGCCGGTGTACTGGCCACGCACGAATCCCCTGCAAGCGCCAGCCTGACTATGACGAAGCGCAGGCCATTCGCTCAAGCGCCGCGTTCATAGACAGGTCACGCCCATCGATGCCATGCGTTCGCCGGCTGGCAGGTCGCCGCCATCGGTGGCTAGCAGCAGGAGTAAGGGCATATGGGGACCTGCGACGACATGACCGCAGGCCAGGCACAGACCATGACCCGACCCACCGGCCCAGCCGGCGCCAGCGCCGGTCTGCGCTGTTGGGGAATCTAAGAGAGCCAAGGATCGGCTTGTTCTGCCTGCAACTCCTCCAGCACCGCGTCTGTCATGCCCTCCAAATCGAACCTGGGCGCCCAGCCCCAGTCGGTGCGGGCACTCGTGTCGTCCATGCTGGAGGCCCAACTGTCCACGACGCCCGCGGCCACGGGATCCGGGTCGAACGTTAGCTTCACGTCCGGCATTCGCCTCTTCACCGCGTCGGCCATTTCCTGGACCGTCGGGTTTGACCCCATGACCTGGTACACACGGCGACTGAGACTGCCCGCGGGCGCGTCGTGCAGTTGCAGCATTGCCCCCACCACGTCCTCCACCCATACCAGCGGGACGCGGCTGTGGGGATAGACCTTGAAGGTATAGCCGCCCTCGCGAGCGGCCCCCATGTAGAGCTCGCACACGAACGCACTGGCTGCCCCCGCCGCCGGCGCCGTGGGCGCCACCATGGCCGACAGCCGCACACATCGAAAATCCACGCCAAACCGCTGGTAGTAGTACACCCCCAGCCGCTCGCCCAGCACCTTCGTCACGCCGTAGAGGCCCGCCGGCCATTGCGGGCTGTCGTCGCTCACCGTGTCGCCCACGCCCAACCCAAACGTGGCCACGGAACTGGGAAACAGCACCCGCCCCACGCCGTGAATCCGCGCCGCCTCGAGCACGTTGCGAATGCCGTCAAGGTTCACCCGCCAGGCCAACTCCGAGTCCGTTTCCGAACTTCCCGATAGCAGCGACGCCATGTGGAAAACGCTGTCGGGTCGGGTTTCGGCCACAATGCCGTCAATAAAGCCCGGAGCCTGCGTCTCGCCAACCCGCACATCCGCGCGCTCGAACGCCGCCGACGGCGCCACTGGATCGGCCCTTACATCCACCACTGTCACACGGTCGCCCCGCTCGATCAGCGCCGCAGCCAGCCGCGACCCAATGCTTCCGGTGCCCCCGGTTATCAGCGCGTGCATGCGTTATCCCTCACGGGCGTATGTGGGCTCTTCGAAGACACCGGTCATTTTGCACCGCAGGGCGGCCGCCCGCCGACACGCCTCCAACCGCTGGGGCTGATCCTGGTTAGCCTCAGCCCAGCCCAATCCGATCGGCGCTCAAGCGCTCCAGCGTCCCCGCCGTCGCGTCGTGCGCGGCCAGCCACGCAAGCATCGCGGCGTGGATTCGCCTCGCCTCTTCGCGGTGGCTATCGATCAGATTCACCGCCTCACGGGGATCGTCGGCGAGCCGATATAGCTCGTGCCCGCCGTCACCGTCGCCTTCATCCACCAGCAGCTTCCACTCGCCATCGGTCACGGCAGGCGCTCGCGTATGCACCCAGCCGCCGCCGATGTCTGTGGTCGTCGCGGTGATTGCCAGCGGCCGAGGCCCGTCTGAATCTCCCTCCAGCAGCGAAACCAGGCTGGCGCCCTCCAGGTCCATTTCGCCCGGCACCGGGATGTCGCACAGCTCCAGCACCGTCGGCACCAGGTCCGGCGCCTGCACCAGGCCCGCCAGCCGTGATCCCGGCGCGACCGTCGTTCGATTCAACGACGGCGGTACGTGCATTGACCAGCAAATCCCGTTGATCTCGCAGTGAAACGGGAACACGCTTCGCGCGTCGGCCTGGATGCCCGACTTGCCCGTGCGGCCCCGCTCGCCCAGGTACATCCCGTGGTCTGACATGAACACCACGATCGAGTTCTCCAGCAGCCCCGCGTCCTCGACCGTCCGCAGCATCCGCCCCACCGCCTTGCTCAGCAGCGTGCACATCGCCTTGTAGCGGGCCTGCATGTTTCGCAGCTCGGCCGGCGTGTAGACGCTCGCCTCGCGGTAGTTCGGTTGCGCGATCGGCGGCCCGTCGTATGTCGAATCGTAGAGGTCCAGCAGATACCGCGGCGGAAACCACGGCTCGTGCACGTCAAAGCAGTCCACCCACAGCATGAACGGCTGCGGACTCGCGTAGCAGTCCTCCAGGAACCGGCAAACGTCATCCGCCATCCGCATCGGCTGCGACTGGTCCTCGTACCACCGCCAGTGGTTCGTATGCGCGTGGATGTCGGGCAGCACCGGCGTGTAGGCGTGGTTCCCAAACTCCACCCGCGTCTTGCGCGGATCCTCAATCACGTGTTCGATCGGATCGTTCAGCCGCAGGAACTTGCCGTCGCCTTCATGCCCCCGGTTGAAGTGATGGCGATCGAACCGATGAAAGAAATGCGAGTTCATCAGGTGCGTGGTATCCGCGATCAGCTGCGTGCGATACCCGTTCGCCGACAGCACTTCCGGCAGCGTCACGGCATTCGGATCCAGGTTCCGCCAGCCGTGCCGCGGATGCCCGAACCGCCCCGTAAACCAGTCCGTCCGCATCGGAATCGTAGGGAAACTCGACACCGTCGCCTGCGCAAACGTCACGCTCCGCCCCAGCCAGGCGTCCAACTCCGGCGTAACCACATCCGGATGCCCGTTCGCCGCAATGTGGTCCGGCCGGTACGTGTCGCTCACGATCACAATCACATTCGGACGCTCACTCGGGGGCATCGGATCGACCCTTGGCGGCTAGTCGCTGTCGGCCGCATTCTCGCGCACACCGGCCGCATGGCGGGTGCCCCTGACGATTGGCCGAGGCCTGGATCCGGCGGACTCCCGTGCTGGCCAAACCCCGGGTCCCGACCTAGAGCGGTTCTGTCCCCACGATCAGTTCGGCTAAGTACCGATCGTAGGCAAATAGCCTGTTACGACGCCGCCCTGTCAATTCGCTGGCGATACCAAGCTGGACTAGCAAGCGCATCGCTGCAGAGGCTCCAGAGAACGAAAGGCCGGTTCCTTCAGCCACGCTGGCGAGAGTTTGGACAGGCTGCGCCTTCAGGGCCTCATGCACCCGAATGGCAGAACTGGCGCGCCGACCCACCTCTTCGATTCTTGCGCGATCGGCGCGAAACATTCGTTCCAGCCGTTCCACAGAGGCGACCGCCTCAGTGGCGACGTGCCGGATACCTTCCAGGTAGAACGCCAGCCATGCTTCCCAGTCTCCCGTGCGCCGAACCAAATCCAGCAGGTCGTAGTAGGCCTCGCGATGCTGCTTGAAGTACAGACTGAGGTAGAGCAGCGGCTCGCGCAGGGCGCCTCCGTGGTGGAGCAGGAATGTAATGAGGAGGCGCCCAACCCGCCCGTTGCCGTCGAGGAAGGGGTGAATGGTCTCGAACTGGACGTGCGCCAACCCCGCTCGCACCACGAGCGGCAAGCCGTCGTTGTCGGCGTGCAAGAACCGCTCGAATGCCGTCATGCAGTCGGGAACGTGGGTATGAGGTGGCGGCACGAAGCGTGCATTCCCCGGTCGCGTTCCTCCGATCCAGTTCTGCGAGCGCCGAAATTCACCGGGATCCTTGTCGCTGCCGCGCCCACGCGCGAGCAATACGCCATGGATTTCGCGCAGCAGCCGGTTCGAGAGCGGGAAGTCGCCGCGCAGCCGCGCCAAGCCGTGTTCGAGTGCCGCCACATAGTTGGACACCTCGACGAGATCCAAGTCGTTTTGCGGCACGCCCGGTGCCTGTTCCAGTTCGAACAGCAGCAGGTCCGACAGCGAGGACTGCGTGCCCTCGATCTGCGACGAGAGCACGGCCTCCTTGCGGACGTAGCTGTAGATGAACAGGTCCGGGTCTGGCAGTAGCGTTGAAATGCTGTCCAGCCGCCCCAGGGCAAGCAGCGCACGCTCCAAGGCCTGCTGGAGTATTCCGTCGATCTCCAGCGGCGGATCCGGCGGCAGCGGCATTGGCACGAACGCCTCGATGCGCTCGCTGCCGCCGGTCGTGACGTGGTATCGACCGGTGATGCCGCGCTTCATTTCCGGTTCGTCTGCCCCATATTGCGCAACGCGAAATAACGCGGCTGACTATTACGAGTTGTGCTTGAAATCATAATAACACTCCCGCTGGACCCTCCGGGTTTCGGGCGAGGCTGGCTGGCCCCTTGTTACGCAAATCGAAATAGCGCAGTCCACTATTGTGATTTTAGGCTGAAATCTGAATAACGAGCACTCGACGAATGGACTTGGGAGGACTCTGGCATGCCGCCAATCGGCCGGCGATCCAATTCAGCTCGGGCGAATGGGGTCTTCGCCCGCTCTCGCATCAGGGGCACCTGAAACTCGCGGCCCAACGCCCGGCAGGCTCACAATAGGCTCCGTCTCCAGCCGCATCAGGAACTCCCCCCATGCCCCCCTTCAACGGCCTCAACCTCCACCTCGGCAACCTCTCCCGCCTGTCCTCGGCCCAATCCCGCTCCATCTCCGCCGAGAACCCGCGCGGCGAACGCGGCGGCGGCGCCAGGGCCGAAGCCGACCCCAACGGCCCCTCCCGTCACCTGGGTCGCGGCTGGAAGTGCCGTCCCGCCGTCTCGATAGACCCGGGCGAGGCCCTGGAAATGGCCGACATCCAGGGCCCCGGTGCCATTCAAAGCATCTGGATCACCGGCTCCGTCTCCCGCAACCTCATCCTGCGCATGTACTGGGACGGCCAGGAGCAGCCCGCCGTCGAGGTGCCATTGCCGGACTTCTTCGCCGTGCCCTGGGCAACCCGCGAGGACGACCTGAAAGACCACTTTGCCCAGGTCACCGCCCTGCCCATCGCCGTCAATCCCGGCTGCGGACTCAACTGCTTCTGGCAGATGCCGTTCCGGCGGCACTGCCGCATCACGCTCCAAAACCAGCACCCGGCCCAATCCCAGCGCTGCTTCTACCAGGTCAACTACACCCTCACCGACGTGCCGGACGACGCCGCCTACTTCCACGCCCAGTTCCGGCGAACCAACCCCGTGCCTTATGGCGAGGAGTACACCATCGTCGAGGGCATCCGCGGCCGCGGCCACTACGTCGGCACCTCCCTCGGTTGGGGCGTGCTGGACGATCGCTGGTGGGGCGAAGGCGAAATCAAGTTCTTTCTGGACGGTGACGAAAAGTATCCAACCATCTGCGGCACCGGAACCGAGGACTACGTCGGTGGCTCCTACGATTGGAGCGTGGCCGGCGAATACCGCACATATACCACCCCGTTCCTGGGCATGCACCAGGTCATCAAGCCCGACGGGCACATGCTCAACAAGCATCGGCACGCCATGTACCGATTCCACGTCCTCGACCCGATCCGGTTCCAGAGTGACCTCCGCGTCACCATCCAGGACCTCGGCTTCCATCCCGATCGCGATTTCGACGGCAAAGGCAAGCTCTTCATGGCTCGCCAGGACGACATCTGCTCCGTCGCCTACTGGTACCAGGCCCTGCCCACGGCACCCTTCCCGCCGTTGCCCGAGCGGATGTTTCTGACCCTGCCATGAGCCAGTTGCGCTCCTGGCGGAACTCCGATAGCGCAGCAGATCAGACGGCGGGCGCTGTCAGAACTTCTCGCGGGACCGGGCCGCGCGCCCCGTTTCCCGTGGCACACTCGCTTGGTACCGGTGTGTCGCCATAGGTGCAAATCCTGACCTCAGAGAATCAGCAGCCAGCCAGCCAGGTGTACACGCATGGCCCCGGCTGTCAGTGCGCCGGACGCTGCGATGCCGCGCTCTTCGACGTTCCTGGCCTGCGCTTGGCATCTCGTCGCGGCTTTCTGCGGGCTACCTTGGCCGGCGCCGCCGTCGCCGGCGCCACCCCGTTAATCGCCCGCGCCGTGACGGAGGAGGAGATCGAGGCGGCGGAGCGCGAGCAGGCGGAGCTCGAACGCCTGGCCCAGGAAGAGCAAACCCTCCTGGCGGCCGCCCAGGCGCGTGAGGGTGCGCTCCAACAGCAACTCGCCGTAATCGACCGGCAGCGCTTCGCGGCCGTCGAGCGCTTGCGCGACGTCAACCGCCAACTTGAGACGGTGGAGCTCGAAGTCTTTGACATCAACGCCTCCATCGCCAACCTCAATCGGGCCCTCGCTCGCGAGACCGACAATCTGGGCGCCCGCGTCCGGTCGCTCTACAAGGCGGGACGCACGTCTATGTTGGAAACGGTGCTCTCCTCCTCGTCTTTCTCTGAAGCACTCGACCGGGCCACGTCGCTCGAGCGCGCTCTGGCCCAGGATCTTGAGGAGATCGATGCCTTGCGCCGCAGTCGCCAAACCGTCCACCTGCGAACGGCCGACCTGGCGGCCCGTCTACAACAAATGGACGAACTACGCCAGCAAGCAGCCACGATCGAGTCTGAACTCCAGCGCCGTTCCCAGGAGCAGCAGGACCTCATCTTCGGCGTCCAGCAAGAACAGACCTCGCTGGACGCCAACGTCGACGCCTTCCAGGCTGAAGCCGCCGTCGTCGGCAACCGCATCCTGGTGCTGCGCGACATTCGCCAGCGAGAACTCGCCCAGCTCGAACGCATCCTGGCATTGCAGCAAGCCCAGGAGCAGGCGCGCGAACTTGCCCGTCAGGTAGCCGCGACTCAGGGAACCTCGGTGGCCGGTGTCTATACCTGGCCGCTGTGGGGCCTCATCACCACCGAGTTCGGAGGGTGCACCTTCGGCCAGTGCCCGCACATCGGCATCGACATCGCCGAGGACATGCTGGCGCCTGTCGTGGCCGCTAACGACGGCATCGTGCTGGTGGCCGACTACGTGGTGCCAGGTAACCGCCAGGCCTCCTACGGGATGATCGTCGTCATTGCCCACAACCAGAACGAGGAGACCCTCTACGCGCACCTGGATGACTGGACCTCGCCGCCGCCCGTCTCCCCGGGCCAGTTCGTCAGTCGCGGCCAGGTCATCGGTTACGTCGGCCTCACCGGCTGGACCACTGGCCCGCACCTGCACTTCGAATACCGCGTAAACGGCGTGGCCAACAACCCCCGCAACGTCTTGGTCTGACGGAAAACGCTCGCACTCACGTTCGTCATACCCTGCGCGCGGTGAGTGCCGCAATCGAAACGGCTCGTATCATGGCGCCTCACCCCTCGTTTCACTTGGAGAACGCAGCGACCGGCAACGGTCGCTAAGGATTCGTCACGGATGGACACAGCCACCGAAACGCCCGTTGCCTTCCAACTGAAATACGACGCGGCTGGCCTCATTCCGGCTATCTGTCAGGACAACGCCACGGGCGACATCCTCATGCTCGGTTACATGAATAGCGAGGCATTTGCGCGCACCCTCGACTCCGGCACGGTCTGGTTCTTCAGCCGCAGCCGACAGGAACTCTGGAACAAGGGATCGACTTCCGGGAACTACCTCTACGTCGTCGAACTCGTGGCCGACTGTGACCGCGACGCCCTGCTGGTCAAGGTCAACCCTGCCGGCCCCACCTGTCACAAGGGCGTTCGCTCATGCTTCCACAACCCGTTGCACCGCTGATGCCGGGCTGGAAGCCGCGATTGCCGGACGCCTGACCGCCGTGCCCGACCTCATGAGCGCCCACTTGCGCGCGCTGAGTCGGCGGGTCTCCGCCCTTGCACCCGCCACTATTCAGCCCTTGGCTTCCGCGGTCGAAGCTGCATGGCGCGCCGACCGCATGGTATTCATCGCCGGCAATGGCGGGAGCGCGGCCACCGCGTCCCACTTCGCCACCGACCTATCCAAGACCGCAATCCCCAGGGCGCCCGGAGCACGAGGGATCCGCGCGGTGGCTCTCACCGACAACGTCGGGCTGGTAACCGCCTGGGCAAACGACCATTCGTACGAACACGTCTTCGCCGAGCAACTCCGCAACCTCGCGCGACACGATGACCTTTTCGTCGCGATAAGCACGAGCGGCGAGTCGGCCAACCTCCGCAAGGCGGCCGTCACCGCCAGTGACTGTGGTGTTCAGACCGTGGCGCTAGCGCCTCAACGGAGTTCGCTGGCAATCGACGCCGACGTTCTGATCCCCGTCGAAGCCGAGTCCGTCCAAATCGCCGAGGACCTGCACCACATCGTCTGCCACGCGGTCACCGTGCATATGGCGGCTGTCCTTGCTGCCGCGTAGCCTTGACCGCGGCCCCCGCCAAACCAGCACCTGACGTTCCCCGTCTTCCCGATAGCGCTCGATGATTGTCACCCAGACTCCCCTCCGCCTGAGCTTCTTCGGTGGCGGCACCGACTTCCCCGACTATTACCGCCTGAGCGGCGGCGCCGTTCTTACGACTGCGATCGACAAGTACGTCTACGTCATCGTCAAGGAACGTTTCGACGACGACATATACATCAACTACTCAATCAAGGAGATCGTCCAATCGGTTGATGCCATCCGACACGATCTCGTGCGTGAAGCGATGCGTATCACTGGTGTCAAACGCGGCGTCGAGATCACCACCCTGGCTGATGTACCCAGCACGGGAACCGGACTCGGCTCATCCGCCGCCGTCACCGTAGGTCTCCTGCATGCGCTGCACACCTACCGCGGACGCCTGGTGGACGCGCGTACCCTCGCGGAACAGGCCTGCCGCATCGAATTGGAGAGTCTGGACCGACCGGTTGGCAAGCAGGATCAGTACATTGCAGCCTTCGGCGGCCTGCGCGCCATTGACTTCCGTCCCGACGAAGCAGTCGATGTGGAGGGTGTCCAGGCCGCCCCAGCGACTATTCGGCGACTCCAGCACCGCCTGCTGGTGTTCTTCACGGGCCGAACGCGATCGGCGGCGGCCATCCTCGACCATCAGCAACAACGTATCGAGCAGTCTCGAACCGACCTCGACCGCCTTAAAGCCTGTGCCCACGAGGCTCGCGACCTGCTCACCTGCGGCCGGCTGGACGAATTCGGCGAACTGCTCGACACCGCGTGGCGACATAAGAAGGCCCTTGCCGAGGGCGTTTCGGACGCTGCCATCGACGAGCTGTACGCGCAGGCCCGTGCCGCGGGCGCCTTGGGCGGAAAAATCGCTGGCGCGGGCGGCGGTGGATTCCTCGTCTTCTACGTCCCGCCGTCCCGGCAGGACGACGTGCGCCGAGCCCTCGCCCCGCTGCGCGAACTCCCGATCGCCTTCGATCCGGGCGGTGCCCGTGTCGTGTTCAATATCCACCGCTAGGCGCCCAGGCCTTGTCGTGAGCGGCTGACCCATGCACGTCCTCGTGACAGGTGGCGCCGGATTCATTGGATCCCACGTCGTTGACGCGCTCCTGCGCCGAGGCCATACGGTGGCCGTTCTTGACAGTCTGGTTTCTCGCGTCCACCCGGACCGGACCTGGCCTCAAGGCTTGGCTGATGTCCGTCGCATTCGAGGCGACATTACCCAGCGCGACGACTGGCTGGTGGCGCTCGATGGCGTCGACGCCGTGGTACATCTGGCCGCCTACCAGGACTACCAGGCCGACTTCAGTCGATTCGCCCTAGTCAACGACGCCGGCACAGCCTTGCTGTACGAGCTACTGGTGCAGCGCAAGCAGCCGGTGCAGCGGGTCGTCGTCGCGAGCTCCCAGGCCGTCTATGGCGAAGGCGCCTACCAATGCCCTGACCATGGGCGGCAGTACCCCCCGCCTCGTGCAGTGGAGCAACTGGCCCGTGGCGTCTGGGACCCGATCTGCCCCGTCTGCGGAAGGCCGCTCGAACCGATCGCATCGTCTGAGCGACATCCGGCGCCCACCAACGCCTACGGCATCTCCAAGCTGGCCACCGAGTCCTACGCGCTCACCCTGGGCGCCCGGCACGGCATCCCGACCTCGGCCCTTCGATTCAGCATCATCCAGGGGCCGCGCCAGAGCCCGGCCAACGCCTATTCCGGTGTGCTAAGAGCCTTCGTCGGCCATATCCGGCATGGTCGGCGTCCCGTCATCTATGAGGACGGCCGTCAGCGACGCGACTACACCCACATCCGAGACGCAGTGTCCGCCGTCGAGCTCGTGCTCGAGCACCCGGATGCGGTCGGACAGGCCTTCAACGTCGGCAGCGGCCAGGTCACAACCGTCCTCGAATACGCTGAGGCAGTGCTTGCGGCCATGGGTTCCAATGCCGAGCCCGATGTCAGCGGACGCTATCGACTTGGCGACACCCGCCACGTCTGGTCCGACACGGCCCGCATCCGCGCCCTGGGCTGGCGACCGACCGGAGCGCTCCACGAAATCATCCGTGACTACCTGGCCTGGATTGCCGCCGCACCCGAGGGCGACGACTGGACCGCCCGCGCCCTCGCGCGCATGGAAGCCAGCGGCGTGGTGCGCCAGCTAGCACAGGGCGATTGATCGAGCGTTCCGGCAAGGACGGGCCGGGCAGCCTCGTCTTCTAATCGAATCAACCCTCGCCGCTAGGAGCGAAGGGCCGCCCCGTGCTCCTCGATCGGCACCGGCAACGCCTGTCCGGCATCCGACGGATACCGGAGAAACAGCTCGCCCCATGGCCCTTGCAGCGCCTGCCGAACCCGTCCCCGACCAATCGCGTTGTACCAGTACACATCGTGGTAAAGCCTCGACGCTGCGTAAGACCAAGGAGCGATGACGGTCCGCAGCAGGAACTTCTCGAGTCGCTTGAGTGGCCCCCAGTAGATCGCCTTCTGCCCGCGGCTGGCGAACGTGTCCTGCCGGGCCGCCACCTGCCAGCGCACCTTGTCGATGTCCGCACCCACTACCTCGATTTCACGGGCATCCGCCGTTCCCAGGCCGTCCTCGTGCGCCATCCGTAGGAATGGAATATCAAACGGGTTAAATCCCATCAGGCGCGCACTGGTAGCGTCCACCGCCACCTGGTCGGCGCCCGCCAGCATCAGGTTTCGCTCCTGCACCCGCATACAACGCGGCCCCGGACCTTCACCCACGAACGTGCCGTCCATGACCGCGAAAACGCCCGGGTGAATCTCTTGCTGGATCATCAACAGGTCTACCAGCGTTTCGTGAATGGTCGCGTGGCAGTAGTGCCGCTTCTCGAACAGCAGCCCGCCGAAGGCGTTTTTCATCGCACCCGTGATCGTCGTGAACACGTGAGTCTTCACCGTCGGCAGGTGAATGATGTTTGCCCCGATGAGCCGCTGGGGAATTCGAATGCCCTCCGGGTACACGTCGTGCAACGTGCGCAGTCGGCCCTTAGGTTCATATCGAACCCACGCGTCGTCCTCGTACAGATGTACGTTGCGGATGCCGTGCGCCGTCACCACCGGCAAATGCCGGTTCCGGCGCTCCCCCGCGCGCGCGCTCACGGTTACTGTTCGATTGTGCGCAGCGAACAACGACTCGGGCGCGTACGCATCGGCTCGCAGCTTCCGAATGACACCGTCCAACTGCCAGGGCGTGGTGGAGCAGGCCGGGTACCAGTGATGCCACGAGACGTTGATCTTCAGCGCGGTCTCGGCGTGGCGATCCAACGCGGCCTGGTAGCCGGCGGCATCCATCGCCCGGACCACGTCGTCCAGCACGCCGTCGGGCGTGGTCTGAATCAGGGCGACACGAGCCATTCGCGCGAATCCTGGCTGGACGGGTCGCGTCCGATCTTACGGCGCGTCCACTGGTGCCCATGTCGGGCGACCAGGCTCACCGCGCTCAGGCATCATGCGCGCATCAACCGTGTCTCCCGCCGGAGTCCGTCATGCCGACCTACCGCGCCGCTGCCATTGCCGATTCCACGCTCGAACGCGCCTACGGTCACGCCATTCACCAGGCGTTCTACGAACTGCCCAACGTCGAGTTGACGGCCCTGGCTGACCCCGTGCCCGAACCCCGCGCCGAGCGCGCGGCCGAGATTGGGAACCCCAAGCAGTACAACGACTATCGCGACATGCTCGCTGCCGAGTCTCCCGACCTGGTCTCGATATGCCCGCACCACTTCAAGCACCACGGGCGCTGGCTCCTCGACGTCATCGAGTCCGGCGCCAGGGGCATCTACATCGAGAAGCCCATCACCGCCAGCCTCGACGAAGCCGACGCCGTCCTGGAGGCGGCCGACGCCGCCGGAACCAAGATCGCCGTCGCCCACCAGAACCGCTACCGCCCGGGAACGCACCGCGTGGCCGAGCTTGTCCGCGAGGGCGCCATCGGGACCCTTCGCTACATACACGCCGTCGGCAAGTGCGACCAGCGCGGCGGAACCCACGACCTTCGCGTCCTAGGCACCCACGTCCTGGACGCCCTCCGCTTCATCGCCGGCGACGTGGCCTGGGCCACCGGCCACATGCAAGTCAACGGACGCGATGTCACGGTCGACGACGTCTTCGACGGCCCCGAGGGCCTCGGCCAGATGGCCGGCGACGCGCTCACGGGCTACTTCACATTCGAGTCCGGCGCCATCGCCCGCTTCGACACCTACACGCGCCCAGCTGGCGGTCCGTCCCCGTGGTTCGGCTACGAACTCTGGGGCACCGAGGGCGGCATCTCGGTGCGAGATGCGGGCCGCACCATCCTTCGCTATCCCGCGCCCGCCAACCTTCCGGGCGACTCGTCGCTTTCCTGGGAACCCGTCGATGTTGCAGACCTCGCCTACCCGGACGGCAGGCCGGCCAGCGACGCCCAATTGCTCGATGCCCTCAACCGCCACGCCGCCGCCGACATCATCGACTGCATCGAGAGCGGCGGCGAACCGATCTCCAGCGCCCGCCAGGCAACCGCCGCCCTCGAAATGGTTATGGCCATCCTCGAAGGCCACCGCACCGGCGCCCGCGTCCCGTTCCCCATGCAAACCCGCGCCAATCCCCTGGCAGTCTGGCAGCTTGAGGAAAGAGCCGACGACTGAACGGAGACCAGCGCTTGAAGCGTCCCGACTTTTCCCTGCTCAATGCTTGAGCCGGGGCATCCCCGAGACGACGGAGGCGGAGTGAACGGCTCCGCTGACCGACAGTCGTTGTGGTCCGCGACGTGTCGCTGATGTTCCTCGCGGGATGCCTACCATGACCGGCATGCGCTGGTTGGACGCCCTAGCCCCTGAATTCGAATACCGCGGCCTCGTCGGGGAGCGTCGCGCCTTGCTGCATCGTGTGCCCGTCGAGTGGCGCGAGCGCTTGCCGGCCGACACCTGGATGCGTCTCTGCGCCGCCTCCGGCGTCCGCATTGCATTCCGAACCGACAGCCGCGCCATTGCCGTTCGCGCCGAATGGGTATCCCAGCAGACCACCCGGGCCAACGCCGAAATCGACCTCTACCAGAACGGCGAGTTCTACGGCCAGCTTCGGAGCCAGGGCGTTGGCGTCGCCGAGGGCGTGGTCTATGAAGGACCCGCCCGCGACCGCAACGTCGAGCTCTTCATGCCGCCCTACGGCGAAGTCAGGTTCGCGGGCGTCGGCGTTGCAGACGACGCTCATGTACGGCCGCCTCGGGCTCTGGACGGCCCGCGGCTGCTCTTCTACGGCGACTCCATCACCCACGGCAGCACAACCGCGCGGCCGGGCACGACCTATCCGGCCCGCATCGCCCGCCGCCTTGGAGTCGACTTCGTCAACCTGGGCGTTGGCGGCTCCGCCCGCGGCGAACCGGTCATGGCCGAAATCGCCGCCTCCCTTCGTGCCGACGTCATCGTGCTCGCCTACGGCGTCAACACCTTCGGCTCCAGCCACGAGGAGCCGCGCGCATTCGAACGCACCTACGACACCTTTCTCGCCATCCTCCGCTGGCATCAGCCGGAAGTGCCCGTCCTGATGGTCACGCCCCTATTCCACACCTGCGAATTCGAGCAGACCACCCGAGGCGGCGCCAAGCTTGAGGAGTACCGCCGCGTCATTCGCGAAGTGGTCTACCGTCGCCAGAGCTTCGGCGACGCCAACCTCATCCTGCTCGAAGGCCACGGCCTGATCGGTCCCGGCCAGGGCGACCTGCTGGCCGACCACGTCCACCCAAACGACGCCGGTTTTGCCGCCATCGCCGAAGGGCTCGGCACACAGATCCAACGTGTGCTCAGCCTCACGTCTGGCAGGACCTGACCGAGGCGAATCCCGCCCGCCTGCAATCTGCAACATGCCGGCTGCGAAGCCCCTTGAAACGGTGCATTGCTAGAGTTGTCGAGCGGTTCAGCCTCAGGGCGCTAGAGAGGTTGCGCCGAGTTCGTGTGGACGGCCAGCGAAAGGCGAGCCTCTAATGGCGACAGGGGACAAGAGCGTGGCGTCGCGGGGCAAGGAGCTCTACGTCACCAAGATCCGCGAACTGACCCGCGAGACGGCGAAGGGCGACTTTGTCGTGATCGACATACACAGCGGGGACTTCGAGGTCGATTCCGACGACCTGGCGGCAACGATGCGGCTGATGAAGCGGCGCCCTGACGCGATTACATGGGCGGAGCGTGTTGGCTATTCAGCCGCGTATAACTTGCAGGGCGGAATTCTGGCTCGCACGGAATGATTCGCGGGCGGGTGAACCAACGCCTGGAGCCCGTAGTCAACGCTTCGATTCTCGACGATCACGCGATCGCGCATAGCTTCGACTTCATTCTGGATACCGGATTCAATGGCCACTTGACCTTGCCATCGGATGTCATCGATCGGCTTGGTCTCAATTACAGCGGTCAGCGAGCGGTAGCCACGGCCGACGGGTTCACACACAACGTTGACGTATTTACGGCCAGGTTGTTGTTGCACGAAAACTGGAGGCCGGTATTCGTCATTCGGATGGATAGTCCACCACTGCTCGGCATGCGCTCCCTATGGAGATGCAGGCTGTCTATGAACGTGTACGCCGGCGGCAACGTTGTGGTCGAAGAGACGTCTTGAGCGGCTTGCGCAGCGCACGCTGGGCTTGAGGAGCGGACAGCCAGCCTCATGACCGGGTGCATACGTCGTTCGACCCGCTCGCCCCGCCGCCCTACGCTTAGCCCGCCGATCCACCTCCGGAGTCGCTGCCCATGCTGAGGCTCAGCATCCTCACCCTCTCCTACCGCCAGGCCTTCGACGACGGCCGCATGGACCTGATGCGCTTCCTGGACACCTGTCGCGAACTGAGCGTGGACGGCGTCGACCTCCACGACTCCGCGTTCCCGGCGGAAGACCGTGCTTCGCTACTGGCCGTCAAGCGCGCCTGCCTCGACCGCGGCCTGGACATCCCCTGCATCGCCATCTCAAACAACTTCGCCCGCCCCGCCGAGGACCTTGCCGCCGACGTCCAGCGCACCAAGACCTGGATCGAACGCGCCGCCCTCCTCGGCGCTCCCCAGGTCCGCGTCTTCAGCGGGAAACCGTTTTCCGAAGACGATCGCGCCGCCTCCTGGGACCGCTGCGCCGACGCCCTGCGCGACTGCGCCGAGTTTGGCGCCGAGGTCGGCGTGGTCGTTTCCCTCCAAAACCACAACCACAACCAGATCGCGCCCGACGGCGAAGACGTCCTGCGCCTGATCCGCCAGGTCGACCATCCCAACCTGGGCCACGTGCTCGACACCGGCCAATACGCCGGGTCCCCCGGCGCCTCGGGCTTCGCCGACGACGAGCAGCGCGGGCGCCACGACTACCTGAACAGCATTGCCCTCACCGCGCCGCTGGCCACCGCCGTCCGCGCCAAGCTCTACCGCATCGCCACCGGCCGCGAAGAATCGCTGGACTACGACACGATCTTCCAGACCATCCGCGGCGTCCGCTACAACGGCTGGGTCAGCCTCGTCTATGAAGGCCGCGACGATCCCATAG
>VXPS01000179.1 GCA_009839425.1 Chloroflexota bacterium | reverse complement strand
CCCCCCCCCCCCCCCCCCCCCCCCCACCCCCCCATTTTTTTTTTAATGATACGGCTACCACGGAGATCTACACGCGTAAGATCGTCGGCAGCGTCAGATGTTTAAAAGACACAGACTTCAAGAGCACCTGAACGAGTTGCCGGAAGGCCCGTGCGGCCTTGAACGCGACCGGGATGGACTATGAGCCGCGCGACTACGCGCGCAAGCCGCTGACCGATGACGACATTCGGGCGATTGCCGGACCGCATTCGCTGCGGGAGGTCATGAACCCGCGCAGTCCGTCGTTCCGCAAGCTAGGGATCGAGCGGGACTCGATCGACGACGACCAGGCGCTGGAGCTGATGCTGGACAACCAGAACCTGGTGCGGCGTCCCACGCTGGCCGCCGGCGACGTGCGGATCTTTGGATTCGACGCGGACGCGTACGAGGAACTCGCCAGCGCCGAAGCGTAGACGCGCGGTCGGATATCCTCACGTTCCGTTATTTCTCATCTGGAGGTCGCCGTGGCCCTGACCCAGGCGCAGCTTGACGAACTTCGCGAGATCGACACACCGACGATTCTGAACGCGATCGAGACGTTCGACGTCCGGCCCAACACGCTGGGGTTCACGGGAACCAACATCCGCTACCTGGCCCCGGATATGGGCGTGATGCTGGGCTATGCCGTCACCGCGCTGGGCGACACGATGAGCGAAGACGCGCCCAAGAGCCCGGACGGCATGTTCCAGATGTGGGAGGCCGTGGACGAATCGCCGAACCCGGTTGTGTTGGTGATTAAGGATTTCGGCGACGACCCGACCCACTCGGTGCACGCGGGCGATGGGATGGCCACGCTGGCCCACGTGCTGGGCGCGGACGGCATCGTGACCGACGCGGCCCTGCGCGACCTGGAGGGCGTGAAGGGGGCCGGCATCAAGCCGTTCGCGCGCGGCCTGGCGCCATCGCACGCCAATAACCGCATCATCCGCGCGCAGGTGCCGGTGGCCATCGACGGCATGGACGTGAACCCCGGCGACCTGGTTCACGGCGACGAGAACGGCGTCTGCACGATTCCCATGGAGATCGCCGACAAGGTGGCGGCGGCGGCGCACAAGATCCTGGAAGGCGAGGAAGCCACGCGGTTGAGCTACCTGGAGCCCGGGTTCAACCTGGACGATTACGCCAAACAGCGAGGCCTTACGCGCAAGGACCCGTCGCGCGGGTTCTAGCTCACTTCATTCCGCAAACGACAGCGCCCCGCGGAAAACGCGGGGCGCTGTGTATCTGGACGAGAAAAGTGCAGAACGGCAGCGGGCCGGGCTACCGGTGGGTTACCGGCGACCCGGAAAGTCGTCGCGGCCTACCACCGGGTAGGTCTTTTCCGCGGTGAGCGGCGTGGGATGCCTGGCCAGATCGCCGGAGGCGGTTTGGTTGCGCAGCAGGTGGATGGCCAGGAGGGTGTAGAGGCCATCGTCCGAGCTTTTGCGGCCGCCGAGTTCGAAGTACTTGGGCGACATGATGGACATATCCTCCAACGGAATGTCCGTGGTCGTGCGTTCCTGCTGGCGGAAGCGGCCGGCGAAGACCTCGCAGATCATGGCGTTGCCGCTGGGCATCCGAGAGCGGCCATAGGCCCGGCATACGAAGGGGCGCACCGGGTAGACCTCGCAGCGGTTGTCGGGCCCCAGCATGGGACAGCGGGTGGACTCGGTGCGGAATCCCTGGCCGACGGCGCGAACGAAGGCTTTGGGCTGCTTGTTGCGCATTTTGAGCCAGCGGCTCAGCGGATTGCCGTACTGCGCCATCTGGTCGGTGACTCGTTTGTAGATCGCGAGGCGCTGTTCTTTCGTCAGGTTCTCGCGCATCCAGTTGTGGATGAGCGCCCATTCCTGCTCGCCGGCCAGCACCTGGTGCATGCAGCAGCGGGCGCAGCCCTTTTGGCATTCCAGGATCGGGTTGTCGCGGACCACGACCTCGGACCAGCCCTCCATGGCGTCGTACAGATCGGGCAGGCTGCCGGCCGACTCGGCCATGCGCGAGTAGAACGCATGCAAGTCGACGGTTTGAGGCGACGGTTTCTCGGCCAAAGTCTGGTGGTCCAATCAAGGCTCGCCTGAAGTATGGCAACTCGAGGGCGACTAATTCGACTAGTTCCTAGGCGCGCCCATCGACTCGACCTTAGTTGACGGGCGTGTACGAGCCCCAGTCCGGTCGCCGGCCATCGACATCATTGATCTGGTAGACCTTGGCCAGATCCCAGCTGGCGAGCGTTTGGCCGGCATACCGCGCCACGTGCGGATCGGCCGCAAGTGCGGCTACGACGCGGCCCAAGAAGCGGGGCGTTTCGGAAACGGCAAAGTCGACATCCTGGTCGATGGCGTCGCGCCAGTTCGCTTCCGTTACGCCAAAGCGGTCCAGCATGGCCTCCGAGCGAAGGTATCCGGGCGTGACTGCCAACGAAGTGATTGCGTTGGCGTCGCTGTGCTGACGCAATTCGTGGTCTAACGCCAGCGCCAGTCGCATGACGGATGTCTTGACGAGGTCGTAGTACAGCTGGCCCCGGTAGTTCAGATTGTTGCCGTCCGTGACTTCCACGATCAGACCGGTTCCGCGAGCGAGCATGAGGGAAAGAGCGAAGCGGCTGGTCACGATGTGGGAGTGAATGGCCTGGCGGAGCATGAGCAGCCCGTTCTCGAGGGACTGCTCCCAGAAGCGCTGACCCCAGGGGGTGAGGTCGTCGCCGCCCCAGACGTCGTTGACCAGGATGTCGAGCCGACCGCCTTGTTCCGCACGGATGCGGGCAATGAGTGATTCGACCTGATCCGGTTCGGTGTGATCGACCTGGACCGCGATGCCGGACCCGCCGGCGGCGTTGACCAGTTCAGCCGTTTCTTCGATGGTTTCCGGCCGGTTCATGGGTGATCGGTGCGTGCGGGTGGTGCGGCCGGTGCCGTAGACGGTGGCGCCGGCGGCGCCGAGCTCGACGGCGATGCCGCGCCCGCAGCCGCGGGTAGCGCCGGCGACCAGAGCAACCTGGCCATGCAGCGGGCATGCGTGTTGCGATGTCATGAGTTAGCCAGCCCTGGGATCGTTGAGTGTGCCCCGCAGGGCAGCACAAAACGCACGGCGAAGGACATGCGGCGGAGAAATCATGATAGTGCGGACGCGGCGTCAGGTTTCCCGGCAACGGGCTATCTTCCCACCGGGTTGCCCCGGCAGTATTG
>VXPS01000148.1 GCA_009839425.1 Chloroflexota bacterium | reverse complement strand
CATCAATGAAGAACGAAGGAGGCTGCTGTGGATAACCCTGAGGACGACGCCCAAGACCCGCAGGTGGACCACTCCGACTCAAGCTCCGCTCCGCCCGACCGCCCGGCCGGAGATGGTGCTGGTCAGGACCAGGACCCGCTGATCGAGTTCCTCCATCGACTGAACAAGGAGCACGGCAACACCAAGACGGCCAAGCTGCTAGGCGTCGACCGCAAGACCGTCTGGCGGGCGCTGGACGCGGGCAGGCTCACGCCGAGACTCAGGGACGCGCTGGAACGGGAACAACGGGCGGCGGAACAGGCTGCCGAACGGGAGGCGGCTGGCGGCGACCAACTGGAACTGCGCGTGGCGGGGCTGGAGCGGCGCCTACAGGATGTGGAGACGCAACTGGCCGGTGGACTCAGCGGGCTTCGAGCGGAACTGACCGGGGTGCGCGAAGAAGTGCGGACGTTGGCCTGGACTCGGCAGGGCGGGGCGCCCTCGGGCCACGTTTCGACGCTTCGCAGTCCCCACCGCTCCTATCCCCAGGTGGTCACGGTGGAGGCGTTGCCCGACGACGCGGAGGTGTTCGGCGACGCGATGCCGCTGATCACCGAGTGGCGCGAACAGCGGGCGAGGTTCAAGGCGCACTGGCCTTCGGTCGAGGGGCTGGACGCTGAGGTGCGGATGCTGGAGCTGGAACTCGAGTTGATCGAGGAGCGCCGCCTCACCATCCCGCCCGGCCAGCTGCCCTGGGAGTGGGACCAACGAGGGCGGGAAGCACGTCGACGGGAGCAGCGGTTGGGAACGGCCCGGTCCAACCTACGACGGGCAGGGTGGCGACGGTGGCTGCTGCAACTGCTCAGCCTGGAGCTGATGAGAGGGTGACCGGTGTCGGGCGGATCGAGTGAGTCGTTGCGCCTATGCCGCCCGACTGTGCGGCTCGCCGTGACTGTGCGATCGGGGACACTACCGCCGCGGGCATGCAGCGCCCGCTGATGAAGGCGTCCTCTGCTCCAGCGCTCAAATGCACACCGAGGCCCGGCAGCGGGGGACAGACACAGGCTCGGAACTGGCAATTCCACCTTGCAGGGACACACTTCGGACTCTCAGGACGACCGCCAAACCACGCCGGTCTGGCGATGAGCACGTGTTCTACACAAACCGGGCCGGACTCGGTCGCTACAGTGCGCAGCAAGTTCTGGTCGCAGCGCAGGAAACGGCTTCCGGTTGTCAGCACGAGTCATCTCGTTTCTGTTGCCGCCTGACAGGTTCCGCTCGTACTACGTGAACGAGCTGGTCGGCGACGTGGTTGGCGGAGTGACATCCGCCGTCGTGGCGCTGCCGATCGCTCTGGCGCTGGGTGTCGCAGTCGGTCTCGCGGGCGGCCAAGATGCGGGCAGCGGCGCTCTGGCCGGCCTCTACGGGGCGATCGCCGTTGGCTTCTTCGCTGCGGTCTTCGGCGGGACGCGGGGTCAGATTTCGGGACCGACCGCGCCGATGGCGGTCGCGATGACGGTCGTGGTGCTGCAGTTCAGCCTGGCCGAGGCGTTCATGGTGGTCGTGCTCGCCGGCCTCATCCAGATCGCCCTTGGCGTGTTGCGCGTCGGGCGCTTCATTTCCTACACGCCCCACTCGGTGATCTCCGGCTTCATGACCGGGATCGGCGTGATCATCATGGCGCTGCAGGTGCTGCCCTTCCTGGGCGCGCCGATCGCCTCGGGCAGCCTGGCGACCCTGATCGGTAGTTGGCCCGCCGCCGTCCGCGAGATCGATTTCCAGGCGTTCGCGATCGCGCTCGTGACCCTGCTGGCGACCATCGCCTGGCCGCGCCGCCTCCGCCGCTTCTGTCCGCCGACCCTGTTCGCGCTCGTGCTGGGCACGCTGCTCGGCCTGCTCTGGTTGAGCAGCGCGCCGACGATCGGCGACGTGCCTTCAGGCCTGCCGTCACTTGATTGGCCGGACGCTTCCTCGGGCTCCTGGCCGCTGCTGATCCAGGCTGCGTTTGTGCTGGCGTTGATCGGGTCGATCGACGCGTTGCTCACATCGCTGGTTGCCGACTCGATCACGCGCGAGACGCACCGTCCGAACCGGGAGCTGATCGGGCAGGGCATGGGCAACACCTTCTCGGGCCTGATCGGCGGGCTGCCCGGCGCCGGGACCACGCTGACGACCGTGGTCAACATTCGCAGCGGCGGCCGGACCGCCGTGTCGGGTGTGATCGTCGCGGCGCTGTTCCTCTCCCTGGTGCTGGGCGCCGGGTCGGTGACCGAGCCGATACCCCAGGCGGTCCTGGCCGGTCTGTTGATGAAGATGGGCTGGGAGATCATCGACTGGCGCTTCGTCCGCCACATCTTCCAGATCGAGCGGGGTCACGTCGTCGTGATGCTGCTCACCCTGCTGCTGACCCTGTTCATCGATCTGATGGTGGCGGTGGGCATCGGTCTGATCGTGGCGGGCATGGCAAATGCCGTGCGATCCGAGCGTCTGGAACTGGACCGCGTGCTCTCCGTGCCGCTGCTGGAAGGGGATCCCGATGATCCCTATCTGGCGCGGATTGGGGTGGTGGCCTTGCGCGGCCGGTTTACCGTTGCATCGTCCAATGCGCTGGTGCGGGTCGTGACCGCTGATCTTGAAGATCACGAGGTCGTGATCTTCGACTTTTCGCGCACGGCGAGTCTGGACGACAGCGCCGTCATGGTGATGGAGCAACTCTTCCAGACGGCGGCGGAACACGGCACGCCCTGCTTGATCGCAGGCCTGAGCGGTTCAGTGGAAGCGGCTCTGCGCTCGCTCGGGGCGCTCGACGGCATTCCCACGGACCGGTTCGTCGGCAGCCTGACCGAGGCGCGCGAAGTGGCGCGCACCCTGCTCGACCAGGAACGCTAAGCGCCACAACCAGGTGAGAGCTGGTAACTGCCGGTAGTCGGAGCGACGAACGCCAATCGCAGCGCACCACGCTCTGTCCCTCTGGACGCGAGCGCGGCGCCAGCTGCGAAACATGGCAGGTCTCACACCAGAACGCCCAGCGCAGTACGCCGGGGTCGCCGAAGAACGGGATCACCCGCTCGAGGGTGACCTCGTGCCCTTCATGCCCCCAGGCGCTCAGCTCGCCGTTGGCCCGCTCGGCCAACAGCGCCAGGCCGTTCCGCTGGTACCCGGCCTGTGGTTTGGCCCGGGCCAACGCCGCTTCAACCTGCTTCGCCGTGATCGTCATCGCGCCTCCGACCGCAGAGCATAGGTT
>VXPS01000208.1 GCA_009839425.1 Chloroflexota bacterium | reverse complement strand
TCCGCACCGGGCAATTCGACGGCCCGATGACGCGAACCCGCTTGAGGTGGGGGTGCGTTACGCGGGACCGGAAAACCGGGTGCGGGCGATTCCAAAGCTGAAACGGATTTTGAGAGCAGGAGGAAATTTCCATGAAGACGACGGAACACGGCATCGAGGACAGCAGAGACGTGGAGAACATGTACCACATGCGACTCATGACCCTGCTGCAAGAGCTGGTGCGGGAGCGGGGGTACAAGGGCGCGGCGCGGGTGCTGGAGATCGACCAGCGCACGGTGGCCGAGAGCGCGAAGACGGGACGGCTGTCGCGGCGGACGCGGGAGGCCCTGGAGCGGGCCTTGCAGGAGGGCGTCGGCTCGGCGGCCGCCCGCCAGCGGGAGCGCAACGACAAGCTGGAGGAACGTGTGGAGGCGCTGGAGAGCGAGGTGGAGGCGCTGGGCAAGGAGGTGCGCAGGCGTCTGTCCAAGGTGGAGGGCGCGGTGGATGCGCTTGGGCGGGACGATGACGTGTGGGCGAAGACGACCGGGGCCGGTCACGCCGGCGCCGGTCACTCTCGGCAGGGCGCGGCTGAAGGGGAAGACGGAGCGCCGGAACGGGAAGGAAGTCCTGCGCCAAAAGCCTCGATGCAGCGCGAGTATCCCGAACTGGTGACCCTGGAGCCCGCCGATGACGACGGGGAGGTGTTCGGCGAGGCATGGCCGCTGATCGCCGAGTGGCGTGAACTGAAGGAGTCCCATCCCAACGAGGGGAAGGGTCTTGAGTGGCTCGCCGGACGGGAGCGGCTGCTGGAGGTGGAGCTGGAGCTGCTGGAGGGCCACGGGATGACGCTGCCCCCGGAGAAGCAGCCCCTGCACGGCCTCGACCGCAGCGGCCAGGTCAGCTGGCGGAGGAAAGCGCTCTTCGACGCGCGGAGAGCGCGGGCCAGGAGCGAGATCGTGACTTGGGTGTGGCGGGCTCTCACACTGAGGTGGTGGACATTGCAGTAACGCTCCTCGGGCAGGTGAGGGAGTGAGTTATGGAGCAGTTTGCCGGGTGGGGGCACCGGTGGGGTCTTTTCGGTGTCCCGGATGGGTGATAATGGCCTCACTGTTTGGCTTTCTCCAAGGTTTCCGACCATAGAAACCTGGGTGCGTGATCCCTGTTGCACGGGCTTCGCCCAAGAGGGGATGCTGGCGATGCGGAGTTTGACGTTGGTCCTTCGCAACCAGCGCGGGCCGAATCGACGGAGTTGACACAAGGGCCTCCGTCCCCGGTCCAGTCCAGTGGGTTGGAGATTGACGTTGGTCCTCCACCCGCAGGGCAACCGTCCGGCGGCATCGGAGTTGATCGCTCCGGTCGCTGGACACAGGTCTGACGGCTGGGGTTGATCGCCTCATCCGTCGGATTCGGGGGACGACACGGTTCAGCGTCTCGCCCCCGGCAAACTGGTCGAAGTGCGTCTGTCGCTTCGGCCAGTTCAGCACGTCTGCGGTCAGGCTGGCACACAGCTAGACCGCAGCTTCGACACGCGCCGGTCTGCGTTTCAAGCAGGCTGGCCGCTTCACGTCTCGCAGCTTCTCCCTTCGGCCGATTTGCGCCCTGGGCGAGCTGCGTCTTCGGCACGGCACGAGATTCAAGCAAGGAGGTTACGCACATGAAAGTTCAGGCTGGCCGGATTCCGAGGAACAAGAGGCAGGTCATCGGCGACCGCGTGGTCGTCAACCCCCGCACCCGCGTCAGCGTTCTGCACGACGTCGAGGGCAAGGTCATCGACTCGGCGACGCTGTCCATGGAGGTCTGCGGCTGTGGGTATTCCTACGCACGTCCCGGGGTGGGCTACGCCGGGCCGCACGGCTGGTACTGCAAGCGGTGCGGTCAACTCCACACGGTCGACAAGGCGAAGGTCAGGGGCGCCGGAAAGGACCTGCCCCACTTGACGCCCGACCCTGCGCTGGCGAGGGAGTTCGACAAGAGGGTCGCCGGGGTGTCGTACGACTGGTCGACCCCCGAAGACCTGCAGGCGGCTTTGGACAACGAAAGGAGGTAACGCACATGGACGAAACACGGACACAGTCGGAGCGGTACACGGGACCCAGCGCGCGGCGGATCGCCGATCTGCTGCCGCACCGGGTCAGCTTTGAGAAGGGCTGGTTCTGGACGACGGCGGTCTGTCACGGCGCACAGTCGGACGGGCTGGCGTTTCGGCAGAGGCCCGACGGCAACGGCATCGAGGTCAAGTGCCACACGGGGGGCTGCGGTCCCGGCGTGGTCATAACCGAGCTGGAGGAGCTCGTGGGGCTGGACATGTGGACGGCCTACGAGCCGGTCTCCGACGCACGGGCCAGGGCCCCGGAGAAGACGCCCTGGTGGAAGCGCAAGCCGGTCATCGTGGCCGGCGTTGTGGTCCTGGTGGTCGCGGCGCCGCTGTTGACGCTGGACGTCGAGCTCTTCTTCCTCAACCTGTTCGGGCTGGGCATAGGCTGGCTGCTGCTCAGGCGGTTCATGCCCCGGCGTCAGTCGAGGAGGTTCCGCCGCTGACGGCGCGGGCCTCGGCCCCTCACAACCCATTCCCAATCACAAGGGTCGTCTCCATCCGGGGACGGCCCTTCTTCTTTGCCCGCAAGCGGGCGCAGATCGACGGCAACACACAAGCAGTAGCACTAAGGAGGTGCGTAATGACGACGGCAACACTGATAGCAGGCAACCGGACGATGGAGACCACGGAGGCGCGTCCCAGGCGCAGCCTGGAGGAGCTGGTCGACCGGCTCATCGACGCACTGTTCGCGGCGAACACGGAGACGGAGGAGCCCACGGCGACGCGGAGCATCCACGAGGCCCGCAGGCTCAGGCAGGCGGGGGACGTGGACACCGCTCTGGCGGTGCTCGGCGGCGTGAACCCGGCGAGGGCCACGACGAGGGAGGTCCGCTGGGCCTTCTCCGAGTGGAAGGCGCTGGTGAAGCGGCGGTTCGGCGGCGGGGACGCGGCGCTCTACACCCAGGGCGCGGGACGGGCCGCCGCCCTGGTGCCCCAGGGCAACGGCACGCTGGAGGTGGTCGCGGCGCTGGGGATGCGCTGGCGGCCCGGCAAGCTGGTCTCGGAGCGCAGCCTCCGGGGGCTGAGGCCCCTGAACGGAGGCGCGTGATGGTCACGGCCAACGTTGACATCGCGGCGCTCAAGGCCCGCCACGACCTGGGCGACGCGGTGGAGGCGGCCGGCGTCCGTCTCAGGGGACGGGGGCGCGTCCGCCAGGGCGT
>VXPS01000284.1 GCA_009839425.1 Chloroflexota bacterium | reverse complement strand
GGCAGCGTCCTCTGTGTATCCTCGACCGGGGGTGGGTTTGAGGGCGGCGGCTTCGTACTTGACGTCGGTCATGATGCCGCCGGGCAGGATGCTGTTGGCGCGGATGTCGTGTTCGCCGTAGGCGACGGCGACGTTGCGCATAAGGGCGTTGATGGCGGCCTTGGCGGCTTCGTAGGGACCCTCAATGGCGTTGACCTGGATGGCGTGGGCTGACGAGATGCCGACGATGGAACCGCCGCCCCCGGCGATCATGTGGGGAATGGCGAGCTTGCAGGCCATGAAGTGGGACTTGATGAGCACGTCCTGGCTGCGGTCCCAGTCGGCCTCGGTGACGTCCGCGAGCTTGTCGTGGGGGTGCCAGCGGGCGTTGTTGACGAGTGCGTAGACGCCGCCGAAACGGTCGAGGGCGGTCTGGACCATAAGTTCGCAGCCGGCCATGGTTCCGACGTCGGCGTGGACGTAGGCGGCGCGCCCGCCGGCCTGGACAATTTCGGCTTCAACGCGCTGGCCGCGGACATCGTTGAGGTCGGCGAGGACGACGGGCATGCCGTGGCGGGCGAGGGTGACAGCAGTGCCGCGGCCGATGCCCTGGGCGGCGCCGGTGACGATGGCGACGCGGTTCTTGAGTTCGTCAAACGGGGCCACGGCGCGCCTCCTGCATCAGGTCTGAAGCGGCCTGAGAGTTTACGGGGCGGGGTGGGGGCGTTAGGTTCACGGGTTCGAGGGAGCAGGAAGTGACGCCCCGATGACCTCAGACCGCATGCAGTGCCTTATCTGTCCCGGCGACCGGATCGTGGAGCTGACGACGAAGCCGGTTCCGGAGCCCGGGCCGGATGACGTGCGGATTCGGATCATGGGGACGGCGATTTGCGGGAGCGACCTGCATAAGTACCGGCAGCCCCGGGCCGAACGGGACGAGCACGGCTACAGCAAGCTGACGCTGGGGCACGAAGGGGCCGGGGTGGTGGACGCGGTGGGCCCGGGGGTAACCCATCCGGCGGTGGGCGACCGGGTGGTGATTTATCACCTGATCGGCTGCGGTCATTGCGAGCATTGCCGGCACGGCGAGCCGGGGTTCTGCCGCGACATGCAGGGATTTAACTGGGTGCGCGACGGTGTGAACGCCGATTACGTGGTGGTACCGGCGCGCAGCACGCTGCCGCTGCCGGACGACTTCGACTTCGAGGACGGGGCGCTGCTGGCCTGCAACCTGGGTACGGCGTTCGGAGCGGTGCGCAAGGCGAAGGCGTCGGGTGACATGACGCTGGCGGTGAGCGGGCTGGGTCCGGTGGGGCTCTATACCGTGATGTTTGCGCGGGCGATGGGGGCCTCGGTGCTGGGGATCGACGTACAGCCGAGCCGGATCGAGATGGCGGAAAAACTGGGGATCGACGCCACGTGCAACGCGGCGGAGACGGACCCGGTGGAGGCCATGCGGGAATTCGGGGGCGGCGATGGCGTGCATGCGGCCATCGACACGTCAGGCTTTACGCCGGCGCGGACGGCGGCGCTGGAAGGGTTGCGGCCGCACGGCATCTTCGTGGAAGTGGGGATCGGCGAGGAGACTGTCTACAAGCTAAGCGCCCCGCTGAACGCGCGGGAGCTCACGCTGACGGGTTCCTGGATCTTCAAGCTGTACGAGTGGGAGGACCTGCTGGACTTCCTGCGGCGGCACAAGCTGCCGGTGAAGGACGTGATCGCAAAGCGGATTCGGATTGGCGAGGCGATCGAGGCCTTCAGGCTGGCGGACTCGGCGACGACCGGCAAGATCATGATCGATTGGACCTGAGCCAGGCATGAGCGCCGGGCGACCGCACGTGCTGCTGCTGGTGACGGACCAGCAGCGCGGCGACTGCCTGGGGATCGAGGACCATCCGGTGCTGCAGACGCCGGCGATGGACGAGATCGGGGCGACGGGCGCGCGGTTCCGCCGGGCCTATGCGGAGTGTCCACAGTGCATTCCGGCGCGGCGGACGCTGATGTCGGGCCAGGACCCGGCGACGCACGGGATGTTGCAGAACCACCCGGACACCGCGTGGGACCCGCCGGCGACGCTGGCTGGCGAGTTGCGGTCAGCCGGATACGAGACCTGGCTGAGCGGCAAGTTGCACCTGGCGCCGAAGCGGAAGCGCTACGGGTTCGACCGGATGTCGCTGGCGGACAGCACGCGGGGCGGCGGGAACGATTACCTGGACTGGCTGCACGGGGAAATTCCGCTCAATCGCTGGGCGATGGCGCACGGGGCGACGCCGAACGGGTGGATCGGGCGACCGAGTCACCTGCCCGAGGAGCGGACGCACGCGTTCTGGTGCGTGTCGGAAGCCATCAACTTTCTGCAGCGGCGGGATGCGAGCGCGCCGTTTTTTCTGAAGGTGTCGTTTATCGATCCGCATCCGCCGTTTACGCCGCCGCAGTTCTACTACGACCGCTACCACTGGCAGGACCTGCCGAACCCGGCGATCGGGGATTGGGCGGACCCGGTGGAGGCGCCGACGCGGGGGATCGATATCGAGATGCAGGAGGCGCGCTCGCAGGGGCTGGAGCTGGACGCACGGGTGATGCACGCCTGCCGGGCGGGGTATTACGGGTTGATCAACCACGTGGACATGCAAATCAGCCGGCTGCTGCAGTACATGAACGACATGCAACTGCTGGACGACACGCTGGTGGTGTTCGTGTCGGACCACGGCGAGATGCTGGGCGACCACCGGCTGTTTCATAAGTCGTGGCCGTACGAGGCGGCGGCGCGGGTGCCGTTGCTGGTGCTGGGGCCGCCATCTCAGAGCTATCCCATGAATGTCGTGCGCGATGAGCCGGTGGGATTGCAGGACGTGATGCCGACGATCCTGGACGGGGTTGGGCTGGATGTTCCGGAATCGGTGACGGGTCGGAGCCTGATGCCGTTCGTGCGCGGGGAGTCGCCGAGCTGGCGGGAGACGTTGCACGGGGAGCACTCGGGCGGGAAGAACCGTCCGGAGACGGCGTGGCACTTCATTACGGACGGGGGGACGAAGTACATCTGGTACAGCCAGTCGGGGCGGGAGCAGCTGTTCGACATTGCCGAGGACCCGAACGAGACGCGGGACCTGGCGACGACGGCGGACCTGGGGCCGTGGCGGGCACGGCTGATCAAGCGGCTAGAGAACCGGCCGGAAGGGTTTACGGACGGGTCGCGGCTGGTGGCGGGGCGGCCGCATGGGCCGATGGTGCCGGGGACGCCGAGGGAAGGTAATGCGGCGGGGATGTATGGAGGGGCGGCGTAGCTAGCGGAAGAAGCGCAGGATGATGTTGATGA
>VXPS01000415.1 GCA_009839425.1 Chloroflexota bacterium | reverse complement strand
CGGCCACTCCTGAGCCCACACCCACACCCACGGCGACTCCCGAACCGACAGCGCCTGCCGCCGCGGCCACCGCGCAGGGGAGCCAACTCCTTGCGGCGGTAGGACAGAGCATTGCCACCATGTCGACGGCAAAGTTCAGCATGGTGGACGAGACGGAATCGGGAGCCCCGCTCTTTGGGACGAAATTGAAGCGGATGGAAGCCGTAATCAAGACTCCCGACAGCGTTCGGATGCTGGTTGACGTGGTGGCTCCCGGCCTTGGATTTGTCAAGATCGAAATAATCCAGGTCGGAGACCAGGCCTTCGTCAAATTCTCCGCAGACGCCCCATGGGCCCCCTTGCCTCCGGACCAGGTGCCCTTCGACTTCGCCGGTATGACGAAGCTCTTTGGCAGTCTGCCCGCCGCGGTTCAGGACCTGACCATGACCGGCCAGGAAGTCCTGCAGGGCGCTCCTGCCGTTAGCGTTCAAGGGGTCATTCAGTCCGAAGCTCTGACGGACCTCATTAAGTCCGCCGATCCGGGTCACGAGGTGACCCTGACCCTGTGGGTCGACCCGGCGCAGGCCCTCTTGCGACAGATACGGCTTGATGGCCAAATCTATGACGAGGACGCCCCGGAGACTTCCCGCCTCATCACCATCGAAGACATCAACGTCCCCGTTGAAATCGAGCTTCCGGACCTAACCACCGGCCAGTAGGCACGTGAGGTCTTCCTTCATCCGCCTGGGCTCGTCCCAGCCGGTTGTCTTGGTGGTCCTGTGTTTGACGGTGTTTTCGACCGCCCTGGACCAGACCGTCGTGGTCACGGCCCTGCCGCGCGTCATGCTCGACCTGGAGATTCCCATTACGGATCTGGATAGGGCGTCCTGGATCATGACGGGGTATCTGATCAGTTACACCGTGGCCATGCCGCTGGCGGGGCGTCTGTCCGACGTCTACGGCCGCGTCAGGCTGTTCCAGGCCGCGCTGCTGGTTTTTGCCATCGGTTCGGCCTTCGTCGCGCTTGCGCCGAACTTCAATTGGATCGTGCCCGCCAGAGTGATCCAGGCCATGGGCGGCGGCGCGACGGTCCCCATTGGCCTGGCCATGGCCGTCGCGGCCGTATCGATGGAGAAACGAGGGCTGGCCATAGGACTCGTGGCCGCCTCGGCCGAAGCCGGTTCGGTGGTGGGTCCTATCTATGGCGGCGCCATTATCGAGTGGATTGGCTGGCGATGGATTTTCTGGCTGGACGTCCCGCAGAGCCTGATTCTGATAGCGCTGCTGGCCATCCTGCCGAACCGCGCCAATCCTGAGGCCAGGATGGACTACCTCGGGGCGTTCGCACTGGGAGCGGCGCTGACGGTCCTGACGTTTGCGCTTGCCCAGCGAGGCATCTTTACCGGGGAGTCGTTCTTCCCCTACGCGACGCTGGCCGTCGCCGTCGCTCTCGTCGGCGTTCTGGTCGTGGTGGAGCGACGCGCGATCCAACCGCTCCTGGCGTCTTTCCTCTACACCTCCAGGGCGTTCGTCTCATCCAATGTCACCCAGTTCCTGGTCGGAATCGCGTTAATCATGACGCTGGTATGCGTGCCCCTCATGTCCGGCACCGTCCTGGCGAAAGAAACCTGGGAGAGCGCCCTGAACCTCGTACGCGTCACCGCAGCCATTCCGGTCGGGGCGCTGGCCGGTGGCTACATTCTTCGATGGACGGGCGTGCGAGAGGTGTGCATCGTCGGCCTCGTGCTGATTGGAACGGGCTTACTGCTGATGAGCGGCTGGGACGCCGACGTTGAAGGACTCAGGCTGACCCTGCCGCTGGTAGCGGCGGGACTGGGATTTGGCCTGGTTATCCCGCCAATCGGCGTCAGCGCGTTGAGTGCAGCGCCCAGTGGATATTGGGGCGTTGCGGCCTCGCTGGTTACCGCCTCACGAATGGTCGGCATGGCGCTGGGACTGGCGGCCTTGTCCGCCTGGGGTATCGAGCGCTTCTACAGTCTCACCGCCGACGTGACGCTCGGACCGAACTTTGCCGAAACTCAGGCCCAACTGCTGGGAGCCGGCGTTACCGTGTTCCAGAACCTCTTTATGATCTCGGGGATCCTTGCCCTGGTTGCCATCGTGCCGGCCCTATTGATGAAACCGGATGATGTCGGAGAAACGGCTGCTGTTGCCTGAGGTCTTCGTGGAAGCGCGGGGCAACATCGGACCAGTCGTCAGGGCAGGTCTTCGATTCAGACTTCATTGAATGATGACGCTGAGGACGTCTCGATGAGCAGGCTGGAACTGCGCCCCCTTGGGCGTACCGGCGACCAGGTGACCACCCTCAGCCTGGGGGGCTGCGGGTTGCCGCGCGTGTCGTTTGCCGAGGGCGTGGCGACGGTTCAGCGGGCGCTGGAACTCGGGATCAATTGCTTCGACACTGCGCCGTCGTATAGCCGCGGGGTGTCGCAGGCGATTCTCGGTGTCGCCCTGGAAGGGCGGCCGGAGCCGCACCTGGTTTCGACCAAGGTGGGCAACCTGGCGCAGCGCAGCCGCTTTCGCTCGCCTGACGCCCTGCACACGCAGCTCGAAGAAAACCTGCGGCTTCTGCGGCGCGACTGTGCGGACATTGTGCTGATTCACGAGGCCGACCATCACTACTGGTGGAGCGACGAGCCGAGCGACGAGCTGTTCGTGGACCTGGAGTCCGAGCCCGACGTGGCCAACGCGCCGGTGATGCAGGTGCTACAAGAGGCCCGGGCCGCGGGCCGCTGCCGCTACGTCGGCATCAGCGGCAACAGCCCGGATCATCTGGCGCACGTTTTGCGCGCGGCGGGCGACGCCGAGGTGGATGTTTGCCTGAGCGCCCTGGCCTATGGCCTCATCGATCGCCACATCCGTGGGCAGCTACTTCCGGTTGCCAACGAGCGCGGTACGGGAATCGCGCTGGGCGGCGTCTTCCGCCGTGGTCGCCTCGCGGCGATTCGCCCGGAGAGCCTTCAGACACGGCCAATCTGGTCGAGCGAGATGACGCCTGAAGAACAAGAACGGGTCCCGCGTCTCATCGAGTTGCAACAGGAGAGCCAACTGTCGCTCGTCGCGCTGACCCTGCGATACCTGGTAGGCGACCGGAGCATCGCCACCATCCTGGTCGGGGCCGCCACACCTGCGGAGATCGAGGAGAGCGTGGCGGCCGTCCAGGCGGGACCACTGCCGCCGGATCTGCACCAGGCCGTGGAGGACTTGGGCCTGCAGTAACACTGCGGCCGCTCAGCAGTCCGTAGTCGTAACCCAGACCGGCGAGGCGTAGGCGACGGCCGGGGTGCCCTGGGGGA
>VXPS01000220.1 GCA_009839425.1 Chloroflexota bacterium | reverse complement strand
CGGGATCGGTCGCGGGCGCCGCCCTGGGGCGGACCGGCCGCTGGGTCCGCTACGAACTGGAATACCTGCACGCCTACCTCGGCGGCGACAGTGCGCTCGCCGGTGGTGCCACGTCCGACGCGGCCTTCCTCGGCAAGGCGTCGGAGTGGAGTGCCGCGGACCTGCCCGTCGAGCGGCTCTCCGACCACGCCGTCGACCAACTCTTCGCCAACGTCTACTACGACTTCCCAAGCGACACCCGGTGGACGCCCTTCGTGGGCGCCGGGGTCGGCTATGCGAAGGTCTCCACGCGCTACTACGCGCGATGGACCCGGAAGGCCGCTCCCGACTACCTTGCCGTCGCGTTCGACCCTGACTGGCCGGATGCCGCCAAGCGCGCCGCCGCCGGGACCGCCAGCGTCGTGGACACAGAGGTCTCCGAGACCGTCCCCGGCTTTCAGCTTCTGGCCGGCGTGGACTACGCTCTGAGCGACGCCGTCGCCATCGGCGCACTGGTCCGCTGGGTACAGGTCGGCGACGTGGACCACCATGCGCTGTTCGACACGATCCGGTCGCATGCGCCCGTCCGTGCCGACGGCACCACGCCGTTCGACGCCGAGGTCGCGCTCACGAATCTGGACTACGTCGCGGCCACCGTCAGCCTGAAGTACCGCTTCTAGCTGCCATGCGACTGCGCGTGTCCGCCCCGGACCCCAGGCTCGGCACGCCTTGCCGCGACGGGACCGCAGGTGGGCCTGCGGCCGATGACGGCCGGTTCGCCGGCCGCGGGCTCGACGCCGTCGGTTCCGGCGTTCTTCGGGTTTCATGACCGTTTCCCAGTGCGCCGTGCGCCCCGACGTTCGATGACCGGGATGGATGAGAAACGGCACTGGGCCGAGCAATATCCGTGGCTGGGAACGGCTCCGCTTCCCACCGAACCGTATGTTTCGGAGAAGTACTTTGCCCTGGAACGCGAACGGGTGTTCCGGCGGTGCTGGCTCAATGTCGGCCGTATCGAGGACATTCCTGAAGCAGGAGACTATTTCGTCCGGGAAATCGATATCTGCGGCGCCTCCGTTCTGGTAATCCGCGGCACCGATGGCATCGTCCGAGGATTTCACAATGTCTGCTCACATCGCCACTACCGGCTTGTACCGGATGGACGTGGGTGCAGGCGAACCCTGCGCTGCCCGTTCCACAATTGGACTTATGACAGCGAGGGCACGCTGGTCCATGTTCCCGACGAGCACAAATTCCACGACTTCGACAAGAGGAATCACGGGCTGACCCCGGTGCACACCGACACGTGGGAAGGCTTCATCTTCGTCCACCTCGGCGACAATCCCGCTGCGAATTTGCGGGAGTACCTGGGGGGTGTCGCCGACCGTCTGGACGGCTGCCCGTTCCACGAGATGAAGCTGTTTCAGTCGTACCGGGTGGAGGAACAGGCCAACTGGAAGGTGATGCTCGATGCGCAGAACGAGCTCTACCATTTGCCGGGCCAGCATCGCTGGACCCTGGGCAGCGCATTTGCGAAGAACAGTTCGACCGGGAGCCGTTTCAGGGAATTCACGCCCTACGGCCATCACAACTCCTGGTCGGGCGAGTACGGGCTGTCGCAGAAACTGACGCCACTGAAGATTGTCCTGTTCCTCAACAACGATGACACGCCGGAGTTTCCAATCGATCACCAGTCCGGCGACATGGAGCACTTCAACCTGTTTCCGAACATGGTGCTGACGCTCTACCGGGTGGGCAGGTCGTCGAGCTGCATCACGTACAACCTGTGGCCGGTGGCCGTCGATCGGACCATCTGGGAGATACGGTTTTACTTCAGGGAGGCTTCTTCGGTACGTGAGCGGCTTCAGCAGGAATACTTCAAGTGCCTGATCCGGGAAACGCTACAGGAGGATTCGGCCGCCCACGAGGAAGTGCATGCCGGAGTCGCCTCGCGGGCGAAGCAGCACATTCTGCTGTCGGACGATGAAGCGCCGATCCGTCACTTCCGCAAGGTCTTGGAGCATCACATCGCTCTCCGCTGATCGCTTAAGGCGCGATCGCACGGGGCCGACGCGCAATGCATCGCGGGCCGCGCTCAGAGCAGGAACGCGAACTCGATGACCAACGAATGGTCGCTCGGGGTGGTCCGGATGACGTAGACCGGGATACCTCCCTGCTGCCGCCAAGGCTTCCGCATCGCCCTGCAGGCTCCGGGCATCCGGTCCGGTTCGGGCCCTCCGACCATGTTCCGGTGCGGCTTGCCCCCGAACACGTGGACCGACGCGTCGCCGTCCTGCCTTGCGTCCTCCAGTATTTGCCCGAGTTCCGGTTCGAAGGCGTCCAGGGTGAACCGGCGGCCTTCGCTCAGACGGTCGCTGGCCACGGGTAGGGGCAGCTCGCCGAGTTCCTGATCGCGGATCCGTCCGTAGCTGGAGAGCGCGGTTTCCGGCCGCTCGCTCAGCCGCTGCGTCGCGTCGGCCGTGCGCTCGGCCCCCGCCTGCTGCTGGCAGGCGCCGCGCGGCGCGGCCGCGAAGGACTCGCTGCCGCGGGCATCCAGGGAGTCATCGAGGGGCACGCCGTTCGCCATGGTGCCCGCGGCGAATAACGCATGATGGACGCGGATGTGCCGGGGCCACGTGGACGTCCACTTGTGCCGCTTGATGTCGGCCGGCGTGACGTCGTCAGGCCCCCCGGTTGAGGCCGCATGGCGACCGTGAGTCCGAACACCCGGATGTCGGATCCCTTGATGTCGGATCCCTTCACGAATCGCGCCATGAACGTCACCGCCCCGTCCCGGACGCCGGCGGGGCGACGCTTGGCCCGGGCCCCGCGGTAGCCGATCGCTCAGCGACGGCCCGACCGCCGGGCGTGGCCGGCCGAGGGGCGCCCGCGAGCGGCGTGGAGCGGGCGCAGGGAACGGTGTGGGGCGCGCGGGTCGATCATCCGGGCGCCGGTTCGCGCCGGCCCTCCGGCCGGGTTCGCGGCGGGTCCTGGTGCTCGCCCGTCCGGCAGCGGTTGCCGGAGACGTTGAAGATGCGCCCGGGGCGCAGCTGGCGGCCGTGGGCGCCGCCGGCATGATCTGATCGGGGAGGGCCCCTCCGCCACTCCCCGGAGCTTTCGTTCGACGGCAGCCCGGCCAAGGCCCGTCGGCGGCGTGCGCCGACGAGCACGACAGGCAGCGTCGCACCGTCCGGACCGATCGGCCGGCAGCCGACCTCGTCGACGGCGGGGAGGGCGGGATGCGCCAGCCGCGTCAGTTCGCGTACCAGCCGGCCGGCAGTCGTGGCCTCGGTCAGGGTCCCGACTTCGGCGCGGGATCGGTCGCGGGCGCCGCCCTGGGGCGGACCGGCCGCTGG
>VXPS01000403.1 GCA_009839425.1 Chloroflexota bacterium | reverse complement strand
CCCAGCCGCAACAGCCAACGCTTGCGGGACGGCCATCGCCGAGAATACGCCGCGAAACGGGAGCGCGGGTCCATCTCCTTCGAAGACCGTTGCGCCGCGGCGCTGACCGACATCGGCGTCCACGGCGCGGTCTCCTACCGCGACCTCGCCGAGGCCCGCTTCTGCGGGCACCCCTACACCACCCGCCGGGCCGTCAACGGCTGGATCCGGGACGGGCTGGTCGCGGAGCACACCGCGACCGGGCCGAAGGGCAACCCGTTCAAGGTGCTCACCCTCACCCGAAAAGGAGTCGCCGAGGCGCGCGAACGGGCCAGTGAGCGGGGGATGGATCCGGGCCAGACGATCGGGTTCGCCCGCATGCGGCCCTCCGAGGCCGCCCACGACACCGCCGTCTACCGCGCTTGTGGTAAGGAGCGGAAACGGCTTGTCGAACGGGGCGCGACCGTCCGGCGCATCCGGCTGGGCAGCGAACTCAAGAGCGCCGTCGCGCGCGCCAGCGAGTCGGTCCGGCTGAAGGACGGCAAGCGGGCCGCCGACGCGGAGCGGCACCGGATCGCCCGCCAACTCGGGCTCCCCGTGGACGACGAGGGACAGGTGCTCTACCCGGACGCCCAGATCGAGTACGAGGACGCCGACGGGCGCTCCGGCCGCGTCAACATCGAGGCCGTCTCCGGCAACTACCGCGAACCGGCCGTCCGGGCCAAGGCCGCCGCCGGGTTCCGGCTCCACGCCAACGGACCCGCCGCGGCCAATCTGCTTCGAAGCCTCGGCCTCCGGGACGGCGGCGACGGCTCCTGGCTCAAGGGGCCGGCCGACCGCAATCCCGCCTCGGTCGAACTCTGACCCAGGGAGAACCACCCATGCAGCCATGGAAGATCAGCGCGGGTCTCACCGCAGCCATCGCGGGATCGGCGTTCCTCGTCGGCGGAGCCCGCCTCGACTACCTCGGCGGCCACTGGCCCGCGATCCTCGCCCAGCACGGAATCACGCTCGCACTCCACGCCGTGCTTGCGCTCGCCGCCGTCGCGGCGGCCATCTACGCCGTCGCCCGCACCGCCGGGCTCGCCGACCTCGGCAGGCGCCTGGGCCTCGCCGAACGGTCCGTCCGGCGCGGTGAGGGAGACGAAGACCTCACCGACGCGCTCCGTCAGGACGACGAGGGGGACTGGGAGTAAGCGTCTGAGGCTGGCGCCGGCACCCCTGCACGTTCATTCCGGCCCCGGGTTACGATTTAGACTCCACGTCATCCTCCGCTCGCGGCGGGGGAGCCCAAATCAATAGGTCTGCGCCTACTACGGAGAGTGCGATGGCCGAACCGGATAGCTCATCGGACCGCGCGAAGTACGCCGCGTGCATGGAAGAGATCAAGAAGAGGATACGGGTTGTCGACGCGTTCCAGAACGGGTCACGCAACGCCCTGTATCTCAAGACGACGGTGGAGTCCATCTACCTGCAGTTCCGCATGATCCTCGAACTCATCGCCATGGCCTCCCTGTCCGCGAGCCCCGAGTACATGGCGCGCTACGAGCGGTTCCGGCGTCACTACAACGGAAAGCGGATCTTCAAGGACCTGGAGAAGGTCAACCCCGACTTCTACCCGCGCCCCACCAGGCAGGTGGTGGACGCGGACAGCGGCAAGGTGGTCGAGGTCGTGGATGTGCAATCCGGCTTCCTGACCAAGGACCAGTACGTGGAGCTCTACGACATCTGCGGCGATCTGCTCCATGCCGAGAACCCGTACGCCCAGGGCCAGCAGGACATGAAACTGCGCCTGCAGCAGGCGGCGGAATGGAAGAACCGGATCGTTACCCTACTGAACCATCATCAGGTCCAGCTCGCAAACAGCGGCAAGCAGATTTGGGTGCTGATGCACGCGAAGTCGGACGGGAAAGTCCACGTCTTCGACTTCGAGGAGGTGGGGCCCGCATGACCGGCGATGGACCCGCCGCCCTGGCCATCCTTTCAGAAGGGACCCCGTCTCATCGCGGGAGCACAACGCGCGCCCTGCCTTGCGGGTGACCAGCAGGCTGGCCAAGCCTCCTCCAGCACCAAGGAGCGGCAAGATGCTGAATGGGACGACGGCTGTGCGGTTAGGTTCCCAGCAGCGGCGCTGTCACACCGGTCGAAATCGTCACAACCGGACGGGAGCCACCCCAAACACCACGGACAGGATGTAAGGCGGCGCATGGCCCACACGGTCTTCTATTCCTGGCAGTCCGATCTTCCCGAAACGCGCAACGTGATAGGTTGGGCGCTCCAATCGGCGGTTAGGGATTTGAACCGGGAGTGCACGCTCGAGGAAGCCCGGCGCGTGGACCAGGACACGGCAGGGATTGCCGGTTGGCCCGATATCGCCTCAACGATCCTGAGCAAGATCGAGACGTGCGAGGTGTTCGTCGCCGACCTGACTCCGATCAACGGCCCGAAGTCCAAGTCACGGCTTACGCCCAACCCAAACGTCATGCTGGAACTCGGGTACGCCCTGGCCACGGGGATAGGGCGGACCCGGATCGTCTGCGTCGTCAACGATGCCTATCTGCCCGAAGGTGACCTCAAGGAGCTCCCATTTGACGTGAGAGGCAGCCGACCGATCGTCTTTCGTCTCGCGGATGCGGCAACCCGCGGTGCCGAGAAGGGTCTAGAAGATGCTGAGCGGAGTGCAGCGAGAAGGGATCTTGCCGGAAAGCTCGCACGAGGCGTGCGAGCCTGCCTGAATGCCATCGCGGAACAACGGGCGAACCAGTTGCTTGGCGTTCGGCCGCACCTGGCCACGGACGGCGAAGGGAAGTTCCAATTCGTCATGGCTGTGCAAACGGCGGTTCCGTTCCAGGTGAAGTACCTAGTGACAGAGCCCGGCGGGAACCTGCTGTCGGGCCTCATGATGTCACCCGCCAAGGTAAACCCCGAAGAAAGGCGGCTGCTGCGATTCCGCGCGGAAACGCTGAAGCCGCTGACCAAGGGGAACGATACCTACGTGCTGTCGGGAGAAGTCGCGCACCTTTCCAGTGACGACCGGCCGGTGCCTCGGTTCCATCCATTCGAGGTCCGGTACAGGCTCCAGGGGAATGCGTTGATCGAGATCAGCAGGACGGAACCGCCCGTCCACTGACCCACACGCCTCTGACCCCAGAACCGCGTCAACCGCCCCGGTCGACCGGACCGCGCGGTTACCCCTTCGGGCCAGTGACGTCCCGCTGTTTCCCCATCATGTTGGGGGATGTAATGTGGGACACGTACTATCCTTGTTTTTCATAACTACTTGTACAACAGCATGTTACAGATACAATAACAACGGACGGGGTGGGATTCGAACCCACGCGGGCAGATGCCCACACGATTTCCAGT
>VXPS01000059.1 GCA_009839425.1 Chloroflexota bacterium | reverse complement strand
GTTGGGGTGGGTTCGTGCGCGTAAGAGTTTTTTCCAAAAAACTCTTGAGCTGCGGCGGGGTGCATTTTTGGCGGATTTGGGGTGCGGCGAGGATGGTCGGCAGGGCGGATTGGGGCGAAGGTCGGGCGGCAAGCGGTGACGAGGCGCGGGCTGGGGGCTGGAGGCGCCGCGCGACGCGGCCGGGCGAGGGAGCGGCGGCGTGGAGCGGCGGGCTGGAGACAGGCATCCGAGATTGGGGTTGCGGTGACATCGGTCATAATGTACACTACTGGTGCACTACGAGCAAGGCAGGTGCCCGTCTGCGGTCGGCGAGGGGGACGGAAGCCAGGTTTGCCGGCAGTCAGGAAGGTTGAGTTCTTCGAGATCCGCCAGGCGCATCCCGGGCGGGATGCAGCCGGTGAGCGGGTTGCGGCCAAGTGAAGGGAGGCCAGATCCGATCGCAGCTTGGCGAGTTCCGGCGGGATCATTCAGGCGAACTGGTTGGCGCCGGGGGCGAGACGCGAGATGTCGACGAGTCGGGCGAACTCGCGCGGGATCGAACCGGTCGGTTGGTTAGCGCTGCAGTCTTCCTGGCCGAGGCGCGTCAGATTGCCAAGGTGAGGCGAGCCAGCCGGTGGGCATCATCGAACCGGCCGAGGTCGGCGGCTGCGCCGTGCCTGAGCCCAAGGGGCCGGATCATGCCGGTGGGGTGGTGCGGCCGTCGTTGTAGCCCCAGCATTCGGCGGCGCCGTTGGGGCGGAGGCCGCAGCTGAAGTCGTCGCCGACGGTGACGGAGGCGAAGGCACCGGATGGGGGTGAGGATTCGCCCTGGTCGTTCAATCCCCAGCAGGCAACGGCGCCATTGGTGCGCAGCCCGCAGGTGTGACCGAAGCCGGCGCTGAGGGACGTGAAGCTTCCCGACGGAGGCTCGGTCCGGCCGTAGGCCGCCGATCCCCAGCAGGCCACCGTTCCGTCCGCTCGCACCGCGCAGGTGTAGTTGTCGCCGACGCCCAGCGCGGTGAAGCGGCCGGGCGGCGGTTGGGTCTTTCCGTCGTCGCTGTCGCCCCAACAGGCGATAGACCCGTTGGTGCGAATTCCGCAGGTGTGGTCCCAGCCCGTCCCGACGGACGCGAATGTGCCAGGCGGAGGCGACGCCTTGCCGTGCCAATTGGATCCCCAGCACTCGACGGCACCATTGGTGCGAACGCCACACGCGTAGTCCTGCCCCAAGCCGCCCGCGCTGACCACGCCAAATGTCCCGGACGGCGGGGTCATGTCCGGCGGGGTGACGACGGGTGATTGCGCCGGCGTATACGCCAGCCGGGTAGACCTGGACGGCAGGCTCAGGTCCGCGCTGACGACGACGGGTGTTGGCACCGGCCTCTGCGCCAACCGGGTGAACCCGGACGGCTGGTTCACATCCGCGGTGTAGACAGTGGTGTCCTCCCAGCAGACGAGGGAACCGTCAATTCTGACTCCGCAACTGTAGTCGTTCGTGATGCTGAGCGATGCGTAGGCAAACGGCGGCGGGGAGGTAACGCCATACGCACCACGTCCCCAGCACGCGACGGAGCCATCGGCGCGGAGTCCGCAGGACTGGCCGTCGGCGGCGGTGACGGCCGTGAAGTTTCCAGGCGGGGGGCTGGATTGGGCGCGGTCGTTGGATCCCCAGCAATTCACGGAGCCGTCGGGACGCACGCCGCAACTGTGGACGAAGCCTGCGCTGATCGATGTGAAGGTGCCGGACGGCACGGACGCGCGACCGTCGGGGTTATGGCCCCAGCAGACGCCGGCCCCATCGGTTCGCAGGCCACAGGTGTGCGCGCCGCCGGCACTGACCGATACGAACACACCTCCGGGCACGTCGATCCGACCAGCGTCGTCATATCCCCAGCAGGCGATGGCGCCGTCGGGCCGCAGCCCACAGGTATGCAAGGTCCCGGCGCTGACGGACGTGAAGCGACCAGGCGGCGGCGTGGCTTGCCCCCTGCTGTCCCGGCCCCAGCACTCGACCGTGCCGTCGGTGCGAAGGCCGCAGGAGTGCCCGCGGACATAGCCGCCGGCGCTGACGGCCGTGAAGGCGCCTGACGGCGCGTCGACCTGCCCATCATCGTTGTCGCCCCAGCACTCGACGGCGCCGTCCGGGCGCACGCCGCAGGTGTGCCACCCTCCGGCGCTGACCGAAGCAAATGTGCCCCTCGGAGGCGAGGATTGGCCGCTGTAGTCCGATCCCCAGCACTCGACGATGCCGTCGGTACGAAGTCCGCAGACGTGGTTATCGCGGCCGCTGACGGAGGTGAAGGTGCCGGGCGGCGTGAACAGTTTGTTGCGAAGTCCCCAACCCCAGCAGTCCACACTTCCGTCGGCCCGGATCCCGCAGACACGCCTGTCGCCCGCGACGAGGGACGTAAAGGCACCCGGCGGCGGTGTCGCGCGACCGTCGTCGTAGCCCCAGCAGGCGATCTGGCCGTTGGTCCGGAGGCCGCAGCTGTGGTCCTGACCGACGGAGACTGACGTGAAGGCACCGGATGGCGGGCTGGACTCACCGGAGATATCCGATCCCTGGCAGACCACGGCGCCATCGGTGCGCACGCCACACACATGGAAGTCATCCACGCTGATGGATTGATAGGCGCCCGGGAGTGGTTGCCTGCCCGGGAGACCGATCAGGTTGCCCCAGCAGGCCGTGGATCCATCGGTGCGCACGCCGCAGGCGTGACCGAGGTGCGAACTCACGTCAACAAAGGCGCCGGTGGGCGGTGACGCCAGGCTGCCCTTATAGCCTTCATCCCCCCAGCAGGCGAGGGCGCCGTTGGTGCGGATGCCGCAGGTGAAGCCGCTGCCGGCACTGACCGCGGTAAACGTGCCCGGTGGCGGCGTGGCCTGGCCGTCGTCATTGTGGCCCCAGCAGGCGACCGTGCCGTTGGTGCGGATGCCGCAGCCGTGCGACCCCCCGGCGCTGACGGACTTAAACGTGCCTGCAGGGGCATTGAGGCGGTCCAGGTAGTCCAGGCCCCAACAGACGATCGATCCGTCGGTGCGCACGCCGCAGGTATGGACGGAATTGGCGCTGATGGCGGTGAAGGTTCCAGCCGGAGGGTCCGCCTGGCCTCGCACCGTCCCGTAGCCGTCGGTGTTGCTGCCCCAGCAGGCGACGGTGCCGTTGGTGCGGATGCCGCAGGTGTGAATGTCGCCGGCGTCGACGGCAATCCACCGAGCCGCCGGCTGCGGGCCGCCGAAGGCCCAGGCAAAGAGGCCGCGGACATCCTCCCGGTGGTCGCGCTGGCAGGCGGACTCGGCGGCGGGGCCGGCGCCGAAGGTGCGCTGGTAGATCTGCACATTGCCGGTGTTGCCGAGGTGGGCTTCG
>VXPS01000234.1:20531-29275 GCA_009839425.1 Chloroflexota bacterium | reverse complement strand
CCCCCCCCCCCTCGTTTTTTTTTAACCCCACACCCGCCAACCCCCCATCCCTCTACGCATCGGGGGCTCGGTCATGGGAATAACCGACAGCTCGACAACTCGGACTGGATTCCGCCCGCGATGGAGTACTTCAAGCGGAATCCCGATGACCAATCCTCTGCCCTACGTTTTCTGCGGGATTTGGAGCGGTTGGCGTATGGATTGTTCATTCGCAGGGCGGACATCAATCGGCGCATTAGGCGATACGCAGATTTGCTTCGCGCTATTAAAGGCGGGTCGGAGTTATTCACGGATGGTCCGCTGCAGCTGTCGAGCGATGAGAAGTCTGAGATTTTGGAAAAGCTGGACGGACCGATATACTCGCAGTTGCGTGTGCGAAGACAGCTCATGTTGCGACTTGATAGCCTGCTGGCGGACGAGGGAGTGACCTTCCAACACAAGGTCGTTTCCATTGAACATGTACTTCCGCAAAACCCTAAGTCTGGCTCGAAATGGCTTGAGTGGTTTCCTGATGAAGAGATAAGGAACCATTGGACACACAGGCTAGCAAATCTCGTGCTGTTGTCACGACGAAAGAATTCACAAGCAAACAATCGAGACTTCAACTACAAGAAAACAGCTTATTTCATGAGAGGTGGAGTTTCGCCTTTCGCGTTGACGACACAAGTAATTAATGAAGATAAGTGGACGCCGGATGTGCTGGAGCGACGCCAGGAGTACTTGATCAATAAACTGAAGAAGGAGTGGCGCCTGGATTAACAACTAGCCTTAGGAGCTCTAAAGTCAATAGAGCACGCCATTCACAAATTCGTGTAGGACAACCTTCGTGGATCGCGAGCACTCTGGCGAATGGACTCAATTCTTTACTTGCGGTCCGTTATGTACAAAGTATGCTTTTCGTATGTTTGGCTTGATTGCAACAGTATGTGCTGAAGAGACTGGTGCTTTGCACTCGCCAAGCGTGGCAACGTCGTGAGTCGTTCGCTAGGAGCGTAAGCTAGGTCTGATTGAGCCAAGCTCGCGCGACGTAGAGGAGATTCAGATGTCAGCCGAGAACAGCACGTCGATTACGGAAGCGCGTGACGTGCTGGGTCAGCTGGTGGGTCGCGTGCAGTACGGGCACGAGCGGATTGTGCTGACGCGTCATGGCCGACCGGCGGCCGCTCTGGTGCCGATGGACGATCACGAGGCCCTGGAACGGCTTGAGGACGAGATTGACCTGGCTGACGCCCTGGCGGCGCTGCGCGAGCCGGGACGAGTCACGTGGGACGAGTTGAAGGCGGAGCTGAAGCTCTAAGCGCCGCTCGGTCGGCAGCGTCTAGCGGTGGCCAAGCTAGGTGCCGAAGCTACCGCCCGACTGCCAGTCCAGAGATTCAGGCGTCCGGCTCGGTGAGCCAGACCGGGTCGAATTGCGCCCAGGTGAGGCGCTCGTAGGGGGCGTCGTCGCCGGCTTCGTAGAGGCAGCCGAGGCGGCCGTCGGGTAGCCGGCAGAGGTCGGAGTAGGCCGACGGGCCGGGGTGGAGTACGCGGCCTGTGCTCCAGGTGCGGGCGCGGTCGGCGCTGTAACGCACGGTCATGCGCTCGCGCACGGTGCTGGCCGGGTTGGAGAAGACCACCCAGGAAGCGCCGCCGGGGGCGCGGTCCAGGCGCAGGGCGCTGCCCTGGCAGCGCGGTTCGATCAGGGCCTCGTCGATCTCGCTGGGGCCGAAGGTCTGGCCGCCGTCGCTGCTGCGGGTGGCGACGCGGCGCTTGGTGTCGAGTTCGTTGCGGCAGTTGAGATAGAGCGTGCCGTCGTCCAGTTCCACGGCTATGGACTCGTCGGTGCCGTCCGCGGCCGCGGCGCCGATGTGCCACGTCGCACCCGAGTCGTCGCTGTAGACCACGTGGGATCGCATCGGGACTTCAGCGCGCGAGCGCCCCGACCGTGGCGTGTGATCGCACGGGATCAACAGCCGGCCCGAGGCCAGCTGAATCGAGTGCCCCGGGCCGAAGGCGTACCAGGTCCAGGCGGGATCCATGACCTGGGCCTTCACATCAATCGGGTCGGCCCAGGTGCGTCCGTCGTCGTCGCTGAAGGTCATGTAGGGGCGCCGCCAGGACTCGCGCCGGAGAACGCGTTCCAGCGTCCCCAGGGGATCGTTGCGCACGAACGGCAGCCACACGCGGCCGGTGGTTCGATCAACGACCGGGGCGGGATTTCCGGCGGTTTCACCGCCGCCTGCTACCGCGACGCGGGGCTCCGACCAGGACTCGCCGTTGTCCTCGCTGCGTCGAACCAGGAGGTTGATGTCGCCATGGTCGTGGCGGCTGTCTCGGCGGCCCTCGCAGAAGGCCAGCACGGTGCCGGCGGTTGTCGTCACAAGCGCCGGGATTCGGTAGGTGTGATAGCCGTCCTGGCCGCTGCGCCAGAGGGTGGACTGGTTGGGCATTGGTGCTTCCTTTGACCGACACCGCATCAACGGCTTGACGGCACTCTCGAACGATACGTCAACGCGGTGGCATGCGACGCCGGGCGATTTGGCGCGCCTATACTCGCGCGCCATCCGGCGCCCCCACCGGCAAGCCATGGAGCTGCGTGACGTCAACACGACGGACATCGGCAGCGCCATTCGGGCCGGCTGCCGGACGATGGCCAGCGTGTTCAACGCGGACGATGACGACGTTCCCTTCTTTGGGTCGCAAGTCTGGCCGGACCCGCACCTGGCGTTCAGTTCGGTGCATTCGGAGTCGCACGTGCCCGGGCGGCACCTGAACGCGCTGCTGACGGCGGAGTCGCTGGGATTTCCAATTGACGAGGAGGCCGTGGAGAAGCACGCCCGCGCGGCGTTCTTCTCTTATGGCGGACCGCTGGCGCTGCCGCTCAATCGCGAGCGGATTGACGGCCCACTGGAGAACTTTCGTCCGCACAACGTGCGCGAGGGGTTTCATGCGCTGTACGCGCTGGCTCGCTTTCGCGATTCCGAAAAGGCGCGAGACATCGCTGAAGCCAGCATCGCCACCATCAGCCGGCTGTGGGATCCGGACGGAGGCTGGGTGAAGGATCGAATCGCCCGGGAGCACGGCATCAACTTTCACCACCAGGGCACGTTCATTACCGGTCTGGGCCGGGCCATTGGTCCGTTGGTCAAGTACTACCGGGCGACGGGTTACGGGCCGGCGCTTGAGCTGGCGATCCTTCTGAAGGAGAAGGCCGTTGCCGACTATTTCCTTTCAGACGGCAGCTACGACACGGATCGGTTTGGCAGTCACACGCACTCCACCACGTGCGTGATGTCGTCGCTGGCGCAGCTGGCGGACCTGCTAATCGACGCGCCGCTGATGGAGCGGGTCCACGCCTTTTATTCGCGCGGTCTCTGGGAAATCCGCGACGAACTCGGTTGGGTCATCGAGAGCAGCGCGCCTGACGCTCCGCCCGACCGCGGCGAGGCCAACAACACGGGGGACATCCTGGAGACCGCGCTGATCCTGGGTCGCTGGAGTTACGCGGAGGCCTACGACGACGCCGAGCGCATCCTGAGGGGGCACCTGCTGCCCAGTCAGCTGCGTGATATCTCGTGGATCGAGGAACCGGCCAATTCAGCCGGCGAAGACGGGCGCCGCGACGTGGCGAATCGCCATTGGGGCGCCTTTGGTTTTCCGGCACCTTATGGCCACCGTCCGGTCGGCCTGCCGCGTATCGCGTTCAACATGGACATCGTCGGCGGCGCCGTGGCGTCACTGTGCGAGGCGTACCGTGAGGCGACCCGCCGGGACGCCTCAGGACACCGGGTCGACTTGCTGTTCGACCACGAGACAGACCAAATCAAGGTCGACTCGCCATACGGAGGTCACGAACTCGGCATCACGCTCAAGCAGCCGGGTCCGCTGTTCGTACGGATTCCAGCCTGGGCAGATCCGCCAGTGCCGGCAGTGTCCGGCTGCGCCGAGCGTCCGCTGCGTACGGGGCGCTACCTGCTGTTCGGGAATCCGCCTGTCGGCACCCCGCTCACGTTCACGCTGAAGTTGCCGACCAGCGAGCTGCTGCTCAGGCATCGCACGCGCGACATTCGGGTCCGCCTGCGTGGCGATGAGGTGGTGGCTATGGACAACTTCGGGCAGGGACTGAGCTTTTTCGACTCATTCGCCTGATGTTCGGGAACGGCGTGCCGCGCGTGGGCTGCGGCGGTTATGCCTGCGGAAGGAGCGAGGCGCCGAGCCATTCGGTCGCGGCGGAAAAGAGGGCCGCCGTCCGCGGGTCGTCGGCGTCCATCTGGCTCATCAGCAGCTGCCAGTCCGGCATATCGGCGCCCTGAGCCGGGCAGTAGCGTGGGATGTCCAGCACCCGAACCTTGTACCAGCTGAGTTCGACGGACCAGTCCATGGCTTGCACCAGCGGCGCCTGTAGATCGAAACCGCCGTCGTCGCCCCAGGGCGCATAGGGCCCTCGGTCGGTGACGGGCGCCAGGACCGAGCGTCCTGACGCCAGCCACTTGCCCGTGGCCGGCTGCGCTTCGACGAGCCGGATTTCAACCCACGTCCCCAGCGGCAGCCACTGATGGGCAACCCCGAACGACCGCTCGCGGTCCAGCACTGCCCACGCATGGTTGGCTTCAGGATCGCAGCGCCAGCCCCAGGCCGTGCGAAACCCGAAATAGCCGACACAACGACCGTTTACGACGTGCCCGCAGTCCCAGTGCGTTGGGGGACCGTAGCCAGAGGCTCGTGTCCATTGCCACGAGCCAACACCTTCACCATCGAGCGGCGACCCATCAGAAGTCGGAACGACTGAGTCCGTCGGTCCTGCCGCCGTGGCGACGGTCGGAAGTCCCAGAATCAGAAGAGCGGCGGCTCCAATGGCAACGACACGCCGCCGCTGGGAATGAGTAATCAAAGGCGCGGCGCCGGTGAGCTGCCGCTAGCTCCGTTCGAACAGCCCGAGTCACGGTCTCGCAGCACCGCTGCGGCCGCGTCCTCCCGACACCTCGGGCGCGTGACACCGCAGTCTGCCCCACCAGCGCGGGCGTGCCAACACTTTTTTCGACGGCGCAAACGGCGACGGGAGGCCGTCCGCAGGCGCCCGTGAATGCTCCATGGGCGAGGTGTGATCCGGCGACCACTCACCCTCGGGGCGCTCGCCAAGCGTCGAGCCGTGACGGACTCGACGACGGCGGGACCGCGTCAGGCGTCCGCAATCGGCCACCGGACCCGCACGCCGCCATGTGCCTGCGATTGAAGGGCGGCCAGCATGATCTCCAGGGCCGTGCGGGCCTCGCGTCCTCCAGACGACGGCCGACCACCGCCGCGAACCAGTTCCACCAGCTCGGCAACGCAGCCGCCAAACCAGCCCGACGTGTGGTCCACGCGAGCCAATGGCTCATCAACCAGCCGATGATTCCCGACGTCAACCGTGACTGAGATCTCGTCGCCCGGAAAGGTGCGCCCCCTGATGCATCCCTTCGCACCGTAGATGGCGATATCAAATACCTGCGGCATGGTCTTGCACATGTTCCAGAAGGCGCGCACGCCGTTCTCGAACTCGATCACCATGCTGAGGGCCGGATCGGACGCCGGTTCGTGGCCGCCGTCGCCCGCGTATCGTGGGCCGTAGGTCTCCTGGCCGGGCTCGGGAAGCGCGTACACCGCCAGCGGTTGCGCGCCGGCAGACCAGGCAATGGAATCGCAGATGTGGGTGCCGGTGCGGAACAGCATGGCCCGAGGTCCGCCCTGGCTGGCCACGATGCGCTGGACCTCGCCGATCGTTCCGTCGCGGATGAGCCCGGCGACCTGCAGCCAGGGTGACATCCAGCGGCGCGTGTGATTGACCAGCAGTGGAATGCCCGCCCGTTCGGTGGCGGCGATCATGCGATCGGCGTCGGCGAGCGTGGTGGCGATTGGCTTCTCGCAGAGGATTCCCCGGGCTCCAGCCTCGGCCGCGTCGATTACGACCTGGGCGTGCGCGTGGTCGCTGGTGACGACGCTGACGATGTCTAAGTCTTCCGCGGCCAGCATGGCCTGGTGGTCGGGGTACACGCGAAGGTTCGGTAGCAACCCAGACCACTGTCCCTTGAAATCGGCGGCCCGTTCAGGGAGAAGGTCGCAGCCGGCGACGAGTTCCGTGTCCGGCACGCTGTGGTAGGCGGCGGCGTGGGACACCGGCAGCCGGATCCCCATGCCGGGGCCCGCGGCCGCTTCCGGCAGCCGCGCGGCTATTCCGGACAAGCCGACGATTCCGGCTCGTAGCGCTCTCGCCATACGACCTCCGGCGACCTGCGGCTAGATTACCTAGCGGCTTCCACCGCTCGTTTGCCGATCACCGCCACGGTGGCGACTGCCGCTGATACGTCGATAGAAATCCTAGGCGGCCGTCGTGCGGCGCCAGAGCTGCCAACGGGCCCAGAGATTCGCCAGCACCAGGAGTAAAAGCGCCGTCAGGACAATCGAGCCCCCGGCCGACAGATCGCCGTAGAACGCCAAGGTCAACCCGGCCGCGGCGCTGAGCACCCCCGCCAGAACCGCTGTCGCCATGGCCGCCCGCAAGCCGCGCGCCAGGCGCAGTCCCACCAGGACAGGAATCACCAGCATGGCGCCAATCAGGAGCACGCCCACGACCCGCATGGACAGCGTGATGGTGGCACCGGTCAGCACCGCCAATGCGAGATTGAGCCAGTCGGTTCGAACGCCACTCACCCTGGCCAGGTCTTCGTCAAATGCCATCTGCGCCAGGTCGACAAAAAACAAGGCGACGAATAGCAACACAACAACGGCCAAGGCGGCGAGCAACCACAAGTCCAGGGGAGCAACGCTGAGGATCGAGCCAAACAGAAAGGAGAAAAGATCGACGTTGAACCCTCCGGCGGCTCCAATAACCACCACGGCAACTGCCAACGAGCCGTACAGCACCACGGCGAGTGCCACGTCCCCGGGTAGCCGGCCGCGAGCGCGGAGTTGCTCGACGACGATCGCGCCCGCGGTTGCGGCGAACAGGGCAACCAGGGTGGGCAGAAACCTGGACGCCAGCCCAATGGCGACCCCCATCAGGGCCACGTGCGCGAGCGTATCGGCAATGAGTGACAAACGTCGGAGCACGACGAACGTACCCAAGACCGGCGCCAGGACGCCGACCAAGATACCGCCGGCCAGGGCGCGAAGCATGAACTCGTACTGCAGGATGGCGGGCATGGCTAGCGGTGCCGATGCAATGCGCCCTCGAATTCGTGGGCCTTGTCGTGGATCAGCACATCCACGGGTGCCCCATACAGGGTGGACATTTCGTCGACCGTGAGGTCGTGTGGCTGGCCATGCAAGACCAGCCGGCAATTGAGGCAGGCCACGGTGGTGGCCTCGCGCAACATCGCGCCAATGTCGTGCGACACGATCACGATGGCTATGCCACGGTCTCTGTTCAGGTCACGCAAGACGGCATACAGCTGCTCCTCGCCGGACACGTCGACACCGGCTGCCGGTTCGTCCAGCACCAGCAGGTCCGGATTCCGAACCAGAGCACGAGCCAGAAGCACCCGCTGCTGCTGTCCGACCGAGAGCTCGGCGAGCCGCCGAGATCGGTACGCCGTCATGCCAACCGTCTCGATGGCGGCCAGGACGTCCGCTCGCTCGGAGCGTCGGAAAATCCCAAGCGGCGATACGCCGCTATACGTTCCAAGCGACACGACTTCGGACACGGTCGCCGGAAAGTCCCGCCACGCCCCAGTCCCGACCTGCGGCATGTAGCCCACGCGACCCCACTGGTCGAAGTCCTTTACGTCGCGACCGAACAGGCGCACGCGTCCCGAGTCGGGTTGAAGCAAGCCCAACGCCAGTTTGATGAGCGTGCTCTTGCCGCTGCCGTTGGGCCCCATGACGGCCGCCAGTTCTCCGTAATGGATACATAGCGACACGTCCTGGAGCGCCTCAACGGCACCGTACGAGAAGCTCACGCGCTCCCATTCGATAACGCTGGGTGACGCGGCCTCGGTCATGCACACTCCAGGGCCAGTTTGAGGCTGGCCAGATTGTCGCGCATGAGGCCGAAATAGTCGTCGTGCGCGTCCAGTTCGGCCTGGGTCACACTCTCAATCGCATGAATCGGGATGAGTTCGATCCCGGTCTCACGCTGGACTGTCTCCTCGAGCGTGCCGGCCAACACGGGCTCCACCAGTACGTACCCGAGCCCCAGGTCGATTACCCGATCGGTGATCTCCGCCAGTTGCTGTGGCGACGGCTCCGCCTCCGGTGACAGCCCCGCGATGGGAATCTGTTCCACGGCGTAGCGAGCCGCCAGATAGCCGTAGGCCGCGTGCGACGTGACGAAGTGATCGTGCCGGCAATTCGCCAGGGCTTGCGAGAACTCCGCGTGCAGCTCGTTGAGGTCACTGATTAGCGCGGCTGCATTTTCGCGGAAGACGTCGGCGTTGTCGGCGTCGGCGTTGATCAGGGCGTCGCGGATTCGCTCCACCTGAACGACGGCCAGCACCGGGTCGAGCCACATGTGCGGATCAAGTTCGTGCGCGTGATGCTCGTGTTCATCCTCGTGGTGCTCGCCCTCTTCCTCGTGGCCTTCGCCGTCGTGGTCGTGGCCTTCGCCCTCTTCCTCGTGGCCCTCGCCCTCGTGGTCGTGACCTTCGCCCTCTTCCTTTTCGCCTTCGCCTTCTTTCTCGTGGTCGTGGCCTTCGGTGTCGCTTATTCACATCTGACGCTGCCGACGATGTTACGAGTGTTGATCTGGGTGGTCGCGGTTTGATTTAAAAAAGGGGGGGGGGGGGGGGGGG